>DASUXB010000131.1:0-4401 GCA_036378195.1 Nitrososphaera sp. | reverse complement strand
AAGGCGTTTGCGCTTGACACGATAAAGACGATAATCTCTGCCGAGGCCAAGATCCACGGCGAGGATTTTGACAGCGTGCACCTGCACGAGGCATCAAGCATAGACACGCTTGCAGACATTGTCGGGTGCGCCACCGCGCTCCAGGACCTTTCGCTCCTTGACGCAAAAGTAGTGTCTACGCAGGTGGCAGTGGGCGGCGGAAAACTGACGTTTTCGCACGGCACTGTGCCAAACCCTGCCGACGCCATCCTGCACATATTTCGGGGCAGGCGCTTTACGCTTGCCGGCGGCCAGGCAAAGGACGAGCTGACGACTCCGACGGGCGCGGCGCTCCTTGCAAACTTGGCGGAGGGAAGCGTCGACTATTACCCGTCAATCGTGCCGGAAAAAATCGGCTATGGCGCCGGCACCCAGAAGTTTGCCGGCTTTGCCAACGTGGTCCGCGTCCTCGTAGGGGATTCGCCTGCGGCACTAGAGAAGGACACAGTCTGCCTAGTGGAGACGAACGTCGACGACGCAACGGGCGAGGTGATGGGCAACCTCGTCGACCGGCTGACGGACGCCGGAGCAAAGGACGTGACGATAATACCGGGCACCACGAAAAAGAGCAGGCCCACGTACCTCGTACGGGTCGTCGCGGACAATTCCATGCTAAACACAATGCTTTCCATCCTGTTTTCAGAATCGGGCACGCTTGGCGCACGCGTGCAGCAGGTGGAGCGCTACATCCTCCCAAGGGCCGTAGTGGCCGTGCCCGTTACAATTGGCGATAGCACCTTCAACGTGCACGTCAAGGTAGCCAAGGACGCGCAGGGCAACACCGTCGGGGCAAAGCCAGAATTTGAAGACGTCAAGATAGTCGCAGCCAGGCTTGGCATTCCTGCAAGGCGCGTGCTGGAAATAGTAAACGCGCAGGTGGCGCAAAAAACATGACTTCCTTCGACCGGCTGGTTTCGTGGTTCCCGGCAGGAAGCAGGGCGATTGTGGCACTGTCAGGCGGAGTCGACAGCGCGGTGGTCGCGCTAGCCGCAAAAAAGGCGCTTGGCGACAACGCAATTGCGATAACCGCCGACTACAAGACGCTTACAGACGAGGAGCTTGCCACCGCCCGCAAGGTCGCGCAGGAGATAGGCATCAAGCATTTGATAATAGAGTACGACGAGCTTGAAAACCCGGAATTTGTGAAAAACGACGGCCTGCGCTGCTATCACTGCCGGACGGAACTTGGCCAGCACCTCGCAGGCGAGGCCAAAAAGGCCGGCGCGCAATTAATAGTGGACGGGACGAACGTGGACGACCTGTCAGACTACCGCCCAGGCATCAGGGCTCTGCGCGAAAACGGCGTGAAAAGCCCGATGGTGGAACTAGGCATCAACAAGGCCGAGATCCGCAGAATGGCCCACGAGTTTGGGCTGTCCGTGTACGACAAGCCGTCAAACGCGTGTCTCGCGTCCAGGATACCTGCGGGGATGGAAGTCACGTACGAAAAGCTGCGCAAGATAGAAAGCTCCGAGATAATAGTAAAGTCGATATTCGGAGTCAGGCAGGTGCGCGTCAGGGACCACGGCGAGATTGCAAGAATTGAGGTGGGAAGGGACGAGCTTGGCAGGATGTTCGACCCTGAAAAGCTGGACCTTTTAGATAAAAAGCTAAAGGAGCTTGGGTTCCGCTTTGTCACGATAGACGCTTCCGGATACAAGAGCGGCAAGCTGGCAGTGGTAGACTAGCGATGGAACGCATTTACCTGGACAGCGCGGCGTCGACCCCAGTCGCAGACGAGGTGGTGCAGGAGATGATCCCGTACCTAAAGCAGCAGTTCGGCAACCCTTCTTCCATCCATTACTTTGGAAGGGAGACAACGCGGGCGATACAGCTGGCCAGAAAACGCGTCGCCAATCTTGTGGGCGCAAGGCCGCAAGAGATAACTTTTACTTCGGGTGGCACAGAGGCCGACAACCTTGCGATAAAGGGCACTGCCGACTATGCGAGGAGCAAAGACCCGTCAAAAAACCACGTGATAACAAGCTACATCGAGCACGACGCGGTGCTGGAGCCGTGCCGCGACCTTGAAAGGCTCGGATACAGCGTGACGTTTCTGCCCGTCACGCAGGAAGGGCTGGTAAGGCCGGAAACCCTCAAGGAGGCAATCACGCCTTCGACAGCGCTTGTCAGCATCATGCACGCAAACAACGAGGTCGGCACAGTCCAGCCGGTAAAAGAGCTTGCCCGGATTGCACACGGCGCCGGCGCGCTTTTCCACACGGATGCCGTACAGGCCGCCGGCAAGCTGCCTGTGGACGTCAGAGACCTTGGCGTTGATCTATTGTCAATGTCGTCGCACAAGATAAACGGGCCAAAAGGCGTCGGGGCCCTGTACATCCGCGACGGGCTGGAGATAATGCCGATAATCCACGGCGGCGGGCAGGAATCTGCCATGCGCTCGGGCACTGAAAACGTCCCGGGTATAGTCGGCTTTGGCAAGGCGTGCGAGCTTGTACAGAACAGGCTGCCAGAGTACCAGAAACAGGTGTCGGCTCTTCGCGACTACCTCGCCGAAAAGGTCCTGTCGGAAATCCCGCACAGCAGGCTAAACGGCTCCAAGACGAACAGGCTTGCCGCAAACGCGCATTTCACTTTCTTTGGGGTAAACGGCGAGGACCTGATAATAAAGCTGGATGAAGGCGGGATAGCGGCATCAACGGGCTCGGCCTGCTCTGTCAAGAAGCAAAAGCCTTCGCACGTGTTAAAGGCGATGGGCTTTTCGTACGAAGAGATAACCGGCTCGCTTCGCATCAGCCTGTCGATGCAGAACACGAAAGAGGAGATGGACAGGACGATATCGGCGCTTGCAGAAGTGGTAAAGGAGCTCCGGTCGCTTTCGCCCTTCAAGTCCAAGTACGCCTGATACACGGTTGAAAATCTTTTTATGGCAATCTCGGCCGCTCTCCTGCATGGCAGCAGCAAAGTCATCTGTTCCAAAGATAGGCCAAAAGGCTCCTGAATTTGAACTTCCCGACCAGGACCTGAAGAACCACAAGCTGAGCGATTACAAGGGCAAAAAGACGATACTCGCGTTCTTTCCGGCGGCCGAGTCGTCGGTCTGCACTGCGGAAATGTGCGCAATCCGCGATTCGCTTGACGAGCTGCGAGACTATGGCGCCAACGTGCTTGGCATCTCTGTCGACGGGCCGTTTGTCAACAAGGCGTTTGCCAACAACCACCACCTGAACTTCCCTGTGCTTTCTGACTATGGGAGGAAAGTCATCAAGAAATACGGCATCGTCATGAAGAGGCTGGCAAGCATGGCCGACTATAACGCGGCCAAGAGGTCCGTGTTCATACTGGACGAGCAGGGCAAGGTGCGCTACAGATGGGTGTCCGACAACCCGCTCGTCGAGCCAAACTACGCCGAGATCAAAGAGTTCCTGAAGAACAACAACTGACCTTTCTCTCTTTTCTTCTTTTTATGCGATTAAAGGGAATATCGCCGTGGGGCGTTCATCATGAATGATCTCCAGCTACGGTTCACGTACGTCGGCGGACCGACCGCCCTCATCGAACTGGGAGGATTGCGCCTCCTCCCCGACCCGACGTTCGATCCTCCTGGCGAATACCGGACAAGCACGTACGTGCTCCGCAAGACACGCGGCCCGGTCATTGACAATGACGCCATAGGCTCGTTGGACGCGGTGTTTCTGAGCCACGATCAACATCTTGACAATCTCGACGCTACCGGCAGAGTTGTTCTAAAGCATGCAGCACTGGTTTTGACAACGCCTGCAGGGGCAGAGCGCCTGGGCGACAACGCTACCGGCCTGTCTCCCTGGCAAACGATTGACATCCCGACCAGAGATGGCCACATCCTGCAAATTACCGGAACGCCGGCGCATCATGGGCCGGCCCAGAAGGACCGCGGCCCTGTAACTGGGTTCGTGCTTGCACTTGCTGGCGACGAACCGGGACGCGCAGTCTACATTTCTGGCGACACCGTCTGGCATGAAGACCTGCTGGAGATCAGCCGGTGCTTTTGTGTACGCGTGGCAGTCCTCTTCATGGGGGCGGCAAAGGTTGCAGAAGTCGGTCCCTGGCACCTGACATTTACTGCCGCCGAAAGAGTGCAAGTGGCGCGCGCCTTTCCGGACGCTGCCATTGTGCCGTTGCACTTTGAAGGCTGGGCGCATTATTCGGAATCCCGTGGCGACATAGAGCAAGCCTTTGCCGCCGCTGGGTTGCAGCACCGGCTGAGATGGCTAGAGCCAGGCCGCCCTATTGATCTCGATGTGCTCTGAAAACCTGACAAGCCTGCTTTTGCTGCCAATGATGATTAATGATTATTTTTATATACAAATGACGCCTATCTGCGGCGATGCGCAAGGTCTTTTGCGGCGTCGCGCTGGCGGC
>DASUXB010000130.1:0-5279 GCA_036378195.1 Nitrososphaera sp. | reverse complement strand
ATCGGCCGCAGAGGAGGCTATCGAAACGCCGGCTTCGTCAAGCGCGATGGCTATCGCCAGCTCTGCCACAAGGAGGCCCGCCGCTATGCCTGCAAGCTCGCCTACGACAAGCTGCTTGTTGAAGGTCCTGTATTTCCTGGCGTTGCCTGCCAGGTAGCTAATGTATTGTCGGATTGGCAACCTTGACAAGGGCAGTCCTTTCCCTGCAAACGCGGATCGATTCGTACAGTTTTTCGGCGTAGCCGTGCGCAAGATGCTTCAAGAACCCGTACTGGGCCGGAAGGGAAATGCCTTCAGCCGAATTCTCGTACTCTTTCACTAGGTCGAGGATCTTGTCAAGGCTCTTGCTCCTCACTGCCACCGCATCCCTTATCGAATCTGGGTTTGCGGCAAGCGTCGAGAACGGCACGGATTCGGTCGCGCCGAGGATAAAGATGTTGGGCATCTTGTCGTACAGGTCCTCTTCGAGGTCGTCAAGGTCGTCCTGTATGTCCTGCAGCGCCTGATTGTAGTGTAAGACAAGGGAGACGTTCGGGTTATAGTTTTCAAGCTCGCTGTCAAGGACGCGGCCGTAGATCGTGGGGGCGTCGGACGACTTGAACATGTTGTGGTATCTTATTTCCTTGTAGGAAAAGTCGTTCCCGCCAAGCATCCTTTCCTTCATCAGCTTCTCCGAGTCCCAAAACGGCCAGCACTGGGCAAACGAGAAATGTATGGCGTATTTCAAATACCCTTCGCTGTCTGCCTTGACAGACATGAGCAGTTCTTCTGCCGTGCGCTTGTATTTCCGGTTACCGATTTCGTAATACCTGTCCATCAGGACTATGTAGCGCACGAGCGACCTGATGGTCTTGTAGATTCTGAAAGAGACGTTGACATCTCCTGTGTCCGAATATGCCGCAAAATAGTACGTGGCAAAGTCCTGGCCCTTCTGGTCTATTGCTTGGAATAATGCAGACGGCGCCGGGTCTATTTCAGCCAGAAACCTTGAAAGATCGTCAAGGCCCTGTACAAAATCTTTTCCTGAAAGCGCGAGCAACTTTTTTGATTTTTCTTCCAATGTGGAAATCTGCATAAAGTCAAGGTATCCCTTTGCTCCACCCTGCTTTCTTGCGCGTTTTGGCCGACAAAGCATGTCGTTCTTGGCATCCGACATTTTGTTTGCCGTTTTACCATATTCTTGCATTTTTCCAAATTATTCATATTAAATGACAAAAATAAAAGCTCTGATCAGGATTTCTTGATAAAGATGGTATATTGCTGCTAAATATTCGCAATATACTTTTTCAAAAATATAACTTTGTCGCTTTTTAACGAAGATTATTTCATTTTATTGCATGATGCAGCGGCCCTACCGCTGTCGCTGCTGAAAATTTTCCTTTTTATAATTTATATCCCATTAATAGGATAATGATATAAGAAATAGCAAATATGAGCGAATATTGCTAATGTTGCGTTGCAATATGATGCACTTTAACTGGCCACAGATCTTGCTTTTTGTCTGCAAATCCACACAGTATACATTAATTAACTACGCATCGCTCTATAAGCATCCTTGAAGATCCTTGTAGCCGAGGACGAGCCAAACATTGCCAAGGTTTACAAGATTTCCTTTGAAGAGCGGGGCCATGATGTCATAGTCACCCACAACGGAGTGGAATGCATTGAAGAATACAACCGTCACCTTGGGGAAACCGGTGGCTACAGCACCGTTCCTTTCGACGTCGTCCTACTGGACTACAGGATGCCAAAAAAGGACGGGATGGAAGTTGCCCGCGAGATACTGGCGCTGGTTCCAAAGCAGAGGATAATATTCGTCTCTGCTTATGTCCTTGAAACCCTGCAGGACGCGGTAAAGACGCTGAGCAGGGTCGTGGAAATGATGCAAAAGCCGTTTGAGATAGACGACCTTGTGTCGCTCGTGGAGGACACCAGCATCTGGAACGGCCTTGAGCAGCTCAACGTCAACATCGGGGAGCTGCGCAAAATGAACGCCACGCACGAGCAGCTGCTCGGCCTGTACGAAGGGCTGAGGACCCTCCAGAAAGGCCGCGGAATAGCCGGCTAGGACCGCTGCGGAAGAGTAGGAGGCTGCTCGAAGGGCAGCCTGATGACAAACGTCGCCCCTTTTTCATTATTGTTGTACAGGTATATCGCGCCGTTGTGGGCGGTCATTATCGCCCTGCTTATGAACAGGCCAAGGCCGCTTCCATGCTTCTCTCCCTCCCCGACGCTCCTTGTTATGAATTTCTTGAACATGTGTGGCAGCACCGTTTCCGGTATGCCGCCTCCCGTATCGCTCACGACGATGTCGTACCGAGAGTTTTTCGCGTCGATCCTCGTCTCGATTGTGATCCTGCCCTTCCCGGTAAACTTGGCGGCGTTGCCGATGACGTTCATGAGCACCTGGGTGATGCGCTGCCTGTCCAGGTCGCAAAGGATTGTTCGCGCACTTTCGTCCATGTTTACTGAAAAGTCAATATCTCTGCCAAGCTCGCTCGTTCTTAGCGCGTTTACGACGTACTCTATTATCTCGGAGACGTTGGCCCTTGCAAATTTGTACCTCAGGGTGCCGTTCTCTATCCTGCTGACGTCCAATATGTCGTTTGCAAGCTGCGTCAGCCTGCGCGCCTCTCTCAGAACGGAATCCCATGCCTCCTCCTGGCTTATCTGCCCCTTTTTTGCAAGCAGTGCAAGCCCCAGTATGGGCTGGATGGGCGTGCGCAGCTCGTGCGACGCGATGGCAATGAATTCGTCCTTGAGGCCCTCTTTCCTCCTGAGCTCCTTGTTTGCCGCATCCATCTCCCTGTTTGCGCGTTCTAGTTGAGAGCTCTCTGCCACCGCCATGCCGATGACCATGCCCACGCCACTGTCGCCTTCCTGCTGCCACGCCGAAGCCGCAAGTATGCCAGGAAACTCGGTCCCGTCTTTTCTCCTTACCAAGACGTCCACCTCCTTGACGCCCTGCCTGCCGCAGGCGGCGATGGCGTCCTTTAACGTCCCGGCCCTTGCAACAATAACGTCAAAGACCTGCATCCCTATCAGGCCGTCTCTGGAAAATCCAGTCGCCAGTGCAAAATAGGCATTTGCGCCTGTTATCCTGCCGTCAGGGCCCGCAAAACAGATCAACAGCGGGATGTTCTCGGCAAAATTGCTCATTTCATGCAAGGCTGGTATTATATTATCTGGCATGAAAAGCACCTAAAGAAGGTTGTTGTTATTGGCTGCTGAGGGTAACTTTTCCGCTATGTGTCCTGCCATGCGTACCATAGGGCGTATACATCCTGTTGTCGGAATATCTTCATCTCTCGCCAAAATAACGATATATATTTGTACAAGCTTCTATATTCCTGTTAGGTAGTGTGCGCACGGGGTACTGGTGCTAGGTGGTGAGCGAGCCTGCATTCTTCAATGGATAGCGACCGCAACACCATGTTGAGGCGCGCCTTTGACAAGGAACTCATGTCGCTCGGCTCCTCAATCTATCAGACTATAATGTGGCACATGGACGGCCGGGGCGTGTTTTCAAACCCCCGCTCTGTCGACGTCGAGTCGCTTTATTCTAACCTCCGGGAAATAGTGGGGCCCCACGCTGACATGATAATGGACATGACCTGGGCGGACCTGGAAAAGAACCACGGCGCAAAGGACCCTGAAAAGTCAAAGAAGAGCCTTGACAAGATACGCAAGTGGCTTGGCGCGGGAGCAGGAGGCGCAGTCTAGTTGGAGGTAAGAAAAGAGATAACGGAAATCAAGCGCGGCCGCAAGAACCTTGTAGTCGCGCTGGTCGGCGCAGTTGTAGCCATTAACCTGATAGTTCTTGCCACGTCGCAGTCAGACGCAATAATCGCCACAAGTGATCTTTCCCGGATACTGACGGTGGGAGCTGCGGCTGCAATATCGATAATCGTGGTGGCAAGGCAGAACGTCACCGGGATTTTCGGCCGGGCGTACCTTGCGCTTGCGGCAGGACTCGTGCTGTGGCTTGCGGCAGAATCTGTGTGGGGATATTACGAGCTTGTGCTGCAAATAGAAAGGCCGTTTCCGTCCATCGCCGACGCGCTGTGGCTGTCGGCCTATGGCCCGATAGGGTTCCACTTGTTTAGCACGGCGCGGTTCTACGGCCGGGGCGTTGGCAGGTACAAGGTGGCGGCGGTGATAGTCGGCATGTCGGCATTTGTGGGGCTGTACATAACAGAGCTTGCCGACGTCTCGCAGCTGCAGGGCGAAGGCGCCGAGCTTGCCATTGCGATAAGCATCGCCTATCCGCTCCTTGACACCGCGCTCTTTATGCCGGCGATACTCATCGTCCTCAATTCGGGCAAGGGGTATCTGACTTCTATTCCGTGGATCTTTGTCGGCTGGATAGCCCTTGGGGTGGCCGACACGCTGCTTGGGATTGCGCAGGTGCAAAACTTTGCCGGCGACCTGTTTCTGATAAACGCGTTCTACGTTATCGCCTACCTTGCCATGGCGGCGGGGCTGTGGTGGTACAACAGGTTCTTTATCTTTGACAAGGCCCGGCTCAAACCTGCGTCCGGTGGTTAATTAACCCGTCCTGCCAAATACCGCCGTCTTGGCCGATTTCAAGGACCTGTTTTCAAAGCAGTCCAACGAGTATGCCGCTTCAAGGCCGACGTATCCAAGGGAGCTCTTTGAGTTCCTCGCAGGGCTCGTAGAGCGTAGGGAGCTGGCGTGGGATTGCGCGACTGGAAACGGGCAGGCAGCAGCGGCGCTTGCAGGATACTTCCACAACGTTATTGCAAGCGACGCAAGCAAAAAGCAGATTGAAAACGCGCGGGCAGGTCCAAATGTGCGCTTTGCAGTGTTTCCCGCAGAAAAGCCCGACCTTGCGGACGCAAGTGTGGACCTGATTACGATAGCGGTGGCGCTCCACTGGTTCCGCTTTGACGACTTTTACAGAGAAGTCAGACGCATCGCAAGAAAGGGAGCAATAATAGCCGCGTGGGTGTACGGGCTGCACTCTATAAGCCCTGAAATAGACAGGATAACGCAAACGTACTACAAGGACATTGTCGGCCGGTACTGGCCCCCTGAGATCCGGTACGTGGAAAACGGGTACGAGGACATCCCCTTCCCGTTTCCGCAGATAAAGACCCCTGATTTCAAGATGGAGCTTGAATGGGGCATGCAGAACCTGCTTGGCTATCTTTACAGCTGGTCCAGCACGCAAAAGTACATCGACGAAAACAAGTCCGATCCAGTGGAAATGATATATCCTGAACTAAAAGCGGCGTGGGGGGAGGAACATGCCAAGA
>DASUXB010000129.1:0-3585 GCA_036378195.1 Nitrososphaera sp. | reverse complement strand
ATGACCATTAGACTTATCTAACCGCTCCGCCTCTTTAACAGGTATGGCACAACAGATTCCAAACAACTGCGACCCCGTGCTGGTGGAGATAGCACGGGAAGTGTGTTCAAAGGAAGGCCTTGATTTTGAGTCGCTTACGCTCCACCAAACGCGGGGTCTGATGTACTACTGGTGCTCGACCTGCTCAGGGACGCATCCGCTGACCGACCTTGTGATATTGAAAAAGAAAAAGGTGTGCACCCACTGTGACACGCCTGTCAAACTATATGCGACAAGCAACAAGTTTGGCAAGCTCCGCAGGGCGATATTCTTCAAGCACCTCGCAGGGGCTATAACCGGAAAAGACTCTGACGACGACTGACCGAATAAAACTAGGCATAAAGGACGTCTTTCGTCCTTCCAAAGTCGTCCTCTATCCTGACAATATCGTCTTCGTCGAAATGGCCGTACGATATCTCTAGAACGAGGGCATCTGAACTTTTTTTTGCGGCAAGCCTGTGCTTGGCGCGAGTAGGTATCTCAAACTCGTCACCGGCCTTGCCCGTAAACGTCTTGCCGTCTATCTGAACAATTGCCGGCCCTTTTACCACCTTCCAGAACTCCCTGCGCTTTTCATGGTACTGCAAAGAAAGCCTGCTTCCGGCTTTGACGTGGATGAGTTTTACCGTGCACGGGTCGTTTTCGTTGAACTGCTCAAACCATCCCCACGGTCTCTGCTCTCTGTTTGTTGTTGTCGCCATCTTTGCCATATCTTTTCACATCAGTCATATACTCAAAGGAGCGCCAACGCTTGCCTGCGTCAAGGACACCACCACCCGAGCCTCAACAACGGTGCGGCAAGCGCCGGTCGCTGTAGAATATCGACGAAACAATAATTTTAAAGAGTTATGAACAAATCATCTAGATCTTCCTAGAAAATCTTTTCTTGCAGTTCTACGCTCTAGAGGGTACCATCATGGCCCCAACTACTAGGGCAAGCAGGAGTGAGTTCCTTTCGTTCCTTGAAAACGAGGGCAGGCTCCGGCCAGACAGCCTGATAGAAGGCGCGATAGAAATTGCAGAAGAGGTACACGCCGGCCTTGTCAGGGAGGACGGCCGGTCGCTGTTTCTTGAAACACATACTTGGCCCGTCGCCATGGACGTGGTGGCGCACTACCGGTCAAACAACAGGGGCATAACCGGAGTCGAAGTCGCGTCGGCGATACTGCACGACGTGATGGAAGACGACGAGCGCATCCTCAACCTGCACGAGTCCAAGGCGTACGGGTTTGAAGCGTACCTTGCATACCGCTTTGGGGCAAAGGTGCAGAGAATAGCAAGCGACCTGAAGATAAAGCCGCTTGAAATCTTTACCGGCGGGACCGAAGACGACCGCAATGCTGCGCGGTTCTGGGACTATTGCAACCTCCTTGCAAAGGCAGACTATGATGTCAAGGTGATAAAACTCGCAGACCGGCTCAACAACATGGCATTTGCCTATCACAGCCTGCCGGGGCACGAAAAGCAAAAGCGCTACGTGCGCGAGGCGGAGGACTTTTACCTCGCCTACGCGATGCTTGCGCCTAGCATGCCGCAGTTTTACGCGAGGCTTCGCAAGGCGTACGAGGCTCTGCGTTCGCAAAAGCAAGTGGCTGCTGCCACCGTGTAATACATGGCAAAACCATTTAAAGGAAAACAATGGAAATAAAGGGGAGTGTAAAGTATGCCGAACCTTAACGTCGCCGTTATTGTGAAACTAGAGCCTGATTTTTCCGAAGGAAACGTAAGCTACAACGCCGACGGAACCCTCAATAGGGCAGAAACAAAGAGCATTCTGGGGCCGCACAGCGCAATTGCCTGCCAGGCCGCGTTTTACGCCCGCGTAAAGTTCGGGGCCAGAGTGTCGGTCGGAACGATGGGCCCACCAAACGCAGACGCCGCCCTTGCGCAGGCGCAATTGATTTGCGACGCGGAGGAGTTGCACCTGTACAGCGACAGGCTATTTGCAGGAGCAGACACGCTTGCCACCGCCGAGGTCCTCCGAGCAGGAGTGGCAAAGATGGATGTCGGCAAGATGGACATCGTCTTTTCCGGCCACCGCGCATCCGACGGCGAGACTGGCCAGACTGGGCCGCAGACTGCGTGGAAGCTTGGATTTACGTTTCTTGGACACGTCATAGACTATGATATTGACGTGGAAAGGCGGGTGGTGAGGGCAAGGCGCCTCATATCGCTGCAGGGCGTTTACGACGTCGAGGAGGAGGTGGAGGCCCCGCTTCCAGTGTTTATCGCAATAGATCCGTCATACAAGCCGTCGTTTGACACGGTATCGCAGAGGCTTGCGCTTGAAAAATACCAAAAGGAGGCAAAAGAAAGATCGTCTGACTACAAGCGATACCTAAAGACGTTCAACGCGCAGCAGCTGGAAGTCGACCCAAAAACGGTGGGCCTTCCCGGCTCGCCCACAATCGTGTACAAGGTAGAAAAGATACCCCGGGCCAAGGCTAGCAGAAAGGCCGAGGTAATAGATGGCTCTGACCGGGAGCAGCTGCGCAAGGTCGCGGCCAAGATACACGAAGTACTTGGAGGCATGGTCATAAAATGACGACAAAGTACGAGCACCTGTACATGATAATAGAGCACGAGGAGGGCCAATTAGTGCCGGTCAGCCTGGAGATGCTTGGCGAGGCAAGGCGCCTCATGGACGGCTACAACAGGAAATATTCCGCCGACGAAAAGGTGGTTGCACTGGTCCTTGGAAGCGGCGTTCGGAAAATATGCGACGAGCTTGTGTATCATGGCGCGGACGCCGTGATATACGCCGACAGCCCGGAGCTGAAATACTCGCGCAACCTGGTCGACACCAAGGTTATCTCGCAGATAGCGCTCGACCGGTCGCTTGTCGCAAAATTTTCAAATTCTTCGGATTTTGAACGCCCGCGTTACATGTTCTTTGCGGCAGACAGCGTTGGCAGGCAGCTGTCCTCGACCGTGATGGCGCAGCTCGACTCGGGCCTTGCGTCTGACATCAACAAGCTGGTCATAAGCGACCTTGAGATAAGGCACGAGCACAAGACCAAGGGCCAGCCGATGGTCTACGAAAGGACACTTGAAATGTACCGGCCCGACTTTTCCGGCTTTCTCTGGACCACTATTCTTTGCCTTGACAACCGCAACCCGGCAATCGCAAGGGACTACCATCCACAGGCGTGCAGTATAATCCCCGGAGTCTTTGAACCAATAGCGCGCGACGAATCGAGGAAAGGCGTCATAATCGACTATACTCCGACGTTTGACCCTGACGACCTGAAGGTGAAGGTGCTGGCAAGAAAGCCCGTGAAAAGCGCGGTCGACTATGACAGCAAAAAAGCGGTGGTCAGTTTCGGCCGGGGGATAAAGGACGCGCCGGAGCAGAACATAAAGCTGGTGATAGAGCTTGCAAAAGAAATCGACGCCGAAGTCGGAGTCTCGCTTCCCATATCGAAAAAGCCGTACCCTGTGAGTGAGGGCATCAGCTCTGCCTACATGATACCTGACAGGGTGATAGGCACAAGCGGCCGAAAGGTGATGCCTCTTCTCTACATAGCCGCCGGCATCAGCGGCGCG
>DASUXB010000128.1:0-9085 GCA_036378195.1 Nitrososphaera sp. | reverse complement strand
AAATGTGTCTAGCGTTGCGAGCTGTACGTCATGTAGCCAGAAATCCTGGATGTCGTCGAGTCGGAAGACTACACAGTTGCAAGATGAGGAGGATTGAGGAGATGACGATGAAGAATAAGAAGCAGAAGACGGCGAGACAGCTGCTTGGGCCTGTTGAGCATGGACCGCGCCTGTAGAAGTAATTAAAATGGCAGTTACCAAGATAGCCGCACGAATACTGGAGACAATCCGCCTCTCGCAAAGGTTCTTTTCATTTTTGTCATTCCTGTTACCTGCGAAGCCAGTCATTGTGTGAACTTGTACCGAATATTGTCGTCCCTATCCAGTATAACTGAAGCTTAGCTAAGAAGATTCTATATTTGGCTACTATATGCATATTAGCGTAGACAATAGAATAATTTACTCATATTGTCGATCGTGTATCGGAATTGCTCAAACACGCAACAGCGCTGGTGGCTGCCAGCACCAAGACTATGAAACTTGTCTCTATGTAGCCAGGAGGCAAAAAGGTTTCTCGTCTTCAACAAAAGGATTCTTCTAATCCAACGACTTCATCGACAAGGAGTAAAAATAGTATCCCCCTTTTCACGCTCATTTTTGTGCCGCGTGACTAGGTTATAATGCATATTATGACTAGTTGGAAAGTGCTTAAAGCTCAGTCTTAATGCATTCAATACGTAGGTCATAATGACGCTCAAGGGCGAGAAGAACCATTGCAACGTGAAACTGTTCAGAGGGTACGCATGCTCAATAAGGCGGAGGATAACAAGATGGTGTTGTGCGGAGGGACTGACGTTTCCACAGGAAGGGCGGAGGTCGAAGAATAGCTTGTCAGCCACCTACCAAGCTTTACGCATTACGGTGGGCCTGCAGATTTTCTTGCCTAGGAAGGAGAGGATCCTATTTTTTTTCTCTACAATGAGTAGAAGGAGCTAGCCGTAGGAAAGTGCCGTTACAGATTTTTCTGATTATGTGCCGCGCTTCCGTTCTGTCGTAAGACTAGGACGCGGAATTCAGTTTCCTAGAAATAGAATCAAGATGAGCAATGAATCGATCTCGCTGGCGGTTTACATCCAGATCGTCAGGGTTCTCTTCAATGATTGACATGATACGTGCGCGCTCTTGTTTTATCAAGTCCATCAGCAGAGAGATGTCTTTCGATGTAATATCTGGTCGCCTTTCCTTTGCGCCAAACATATGCCAATGCTGATTTTATTTCGTTGTAGTGCTTAACCTTTTCTCACAATTTTAGAGAGGAAGTTATATAAGTCGAATGGTTCGATAGCTCTTATCATTGTTTGGTAAGTTCGTTGCAAGAAGATCTTTTAACCAAATGAATAGGATAATATCATGAAGGCACCTTTTCTGCTCATGTACGCGAAACTATGGGCCAACGAAGAATTATCCGGGATAGTTAGAAAAGGAATGATTGTCTACCTATGAAAGTTAGATTATTTTTTGAGGATTCGTTGCCTCAAAAATTCCACGAAAGTATAAACGAATTCGTAACAGGCAATAAGGTAGAAGTAATAGATATCAAGTTTTCGACAGTAAAACTAGACAATGTTATACGGCTATATGCCTTGGTCATGTATGAAGAAGCAAAATAAGAGTCAGAAACTGTTGGCAGAAAAAAGGTATGTCAGGCAAATGCCCTCTTTATTGCATCTCGATATATTCTGTACGTTGCTCCTTCGAGCCCCGATTCAAGATCTTGCTTAGGATACTCCCTTGCGCAGATAACTAGTGCGCGAGATACCCTGTCTGAAAGATCATTCATGACTTCTTGTGTCGAAGGTATTGAGAAATGAGCATCCCTAAATAGAATGGCAGAGACTATGCCTCTAGTGCGCTCCAAGCTCACGGGGTAAAAGTAACGCGCAATGTTCTTTGGCAGTGCATCCAGATCATAAACAAAAAGATAGGCAGCTGGTGCGAAAAACTTCTGCACTACTCTGTGCCTCTCTGCTTCTCTTCTCACTATCGTCACCAACTTTTTTGACCTGAGTAGTTTCATGTGGTAGTTTAGCGAAGAAGTGGCCAGGCCAAGTTCGCTTGCCAGTTTGGCCTGAGTCATCGGTTTCCCACGCAATAACTCAAGTATGGCTCGTCTCATAGGATCCACCAACACTTTAGCGACACTCGGGTCATCAACCACATATACAACTTTCATAGTATGTAAAACATCTTGATGTTGCCGGTTAAAAGAGATTTTGGAGCATTAACCGGTCAAATCAATCATATTTGATGTATCGAACCGCTAGATTTATCTAGCGTCAAGGTGCAAAAGCATGTAGTGAGCGCGGAGCCTAAGAAATCTCATTATTTGTCATGGAAAAAGAGCCTGCAAAAGAGTTGCTATAATCATCATTGCAAATCAACGTTTCGAAGTACCGCCTTGAAATCTTTCTCACTTGTAGCAATGTTGATTGGTTCTATGGGTGTTCTTGTTCTAAGCACTACTACGCTGCAAAAGGCGTTTGCAGACGGCCTTACGCAGGAGAATTTGCCCCCTGCGACATTTGGAAACAAACAAGCCGCGCTTTTTGTCAAGATTAACCCGCCCATTTTGACGACAGAATCCAAGCAGGACGCCTTCCTGCAGTTCCGGCTGTTTGACGCCAAGACCAACGAGACCATAAAGTACCCGAATCTCTTGATAGCCATATACAAGGGCCTTGATCCGAATGCCAAACCGCTGCTACAAGACTTCTTTGTGAGCCAAAATGGATTGCTGACTCTTAAAGTAAAGCCGCAGCCAGGCGACGTCCAGGTTCAGGGAAACAAAGATGCATTCACCAACGCTTGGCAGGCTGACCCAGGAGGTACGGTAAATGTAAGCGGACCAGTGCTGCTAGACGGTGGACTGTACCGAATCCATGTCGAGGTCCATGGCATCGACTATCCTCAGAACCTATTTGCAGACAAGGACGTCAAGACGTTCGAGACCGCCCTCTCTGTGGGCGACGTGTTCAGCCAGAACGTCCAGTCTGCAGAAGGCAAGACCTACCCGATGTCGATAATCTCGTACTACGACAAGGTGGAGGACTTCAAGTTTACCGCAGCTTCCAAAACATATTCTTGGGCCATGCCATTCAACTGGAATGCATCCCGCCTTCAGAATGCCCCCAACGTCTTTGTGCATGAAGAGGTAAGGGTGCCCAAGGCGTGGGCGGGCGTAGGCGACGCAAACACTTTTGACGCCAAGGTCAACGGCAAGCCGATAGCCGGCAGGATGCTGGCAATCGACCCGTTCTCTGACGAGAACAACCTCATACTGCACTTTCTGATAAACAAGAACGACATACTGGACATGGCCAAGAATCCGCCTGCCGACGCCAAGATGGCGTTCTCCTTCTCTCCTACTGGTTCTTCAGGGGAGCAGACGTCGGGCGAAATATCCACCGACACGGGCGGCGTGCACGTGCTCTTGAACTGGACTCCTGACCAGCTAAAGGCGGGTGCTGAGACAAAACTCAACATGCAGTTTGTCGACGCGTTTGCCGGCACCAACATCACCGACGACGTAAAGTACGACCTGAAAGTCTTTGACAACGCTGGCAAGGAGGTGTTTACAAAGGCAGACCAGACCGCCAAGGGCGGAGCCGGCGAGCAGACGCTGAACTTCCCTGCAGATGCGAGCTATCGCGTCGAAGTCGCAGTCAAGGGGCTCGTCAAGGAAGGACAGGCCCCTGACCTCACGAGAAACGGCGTGGCGAGAGGGACGGTAGTGGTGCCTGAATTTCCTGCTGGCGCGATGGTGGCAGTCGCCGGCGCTCTTGCCGCAGTCGTCGTGGCGCAGAGACTGATGGCGCAAAAAAAGACCGGTAAATGAAGGAGGGCGGCTTTTACGACGAACTGTCGGAAAAGACCTATCACGAGATACCGCGCGTCCCGGCGTCAAACAGGGTGATGCTGCACGTCCGGCAGTTCTCTGTCGGCCAGAGCTACGTGACTGCCAAGGTGGAAAACCGGCTAGGTGATATTGTAAACATCAACATCGAAGGCGGCCGTCTCGGCATAGACCTGCAAGAGACGCTGTTCAGGCTGGGCGACAGGCTGCCAAAGCACGCCTACATCATCACCACCATCAACGAGACGGGCAAGGTACTGGCTCGCAAGGTCCCCGTGCTTGGCGTCAAGGACTGGCTCCTGATATACGAGGACGACCTGTTCCTGCTTGCGGTAAAAGACGCCTATGATGAAATAGAGATAATGGTGGTCTAGATACTCTCGCCCCGCCTGCCCAAAAACGCCCACTCTTGTACGGGCTTTCTAGACCTTGGCGCAAGTTCTCTTTCCCTTGTTTTTTCCGGCAGCGTCTCCGGGTTGCCGTAGTACCCTATCGCTATCATCGTGACCGGCTCAAAGCTCTCTGGTATTCCAAAAACCTGCCTTGCCTTTTCTGCGTCAAAGCCTCCCATGACGTGCATCGCAAGGCCCTGGCTGTATGCTTCAAGGAACATGTACGCAGTCGCAGACCCGACATCGTGCATGTAATGCCTGTTGTCTTTGTCGTTGTGCGTGTAGGTCTTTTTTGCCGCGGCGCACATGAGCACGGGCGCCTTTTTGGCGTACGAATTGTTTTCAGAAAGCACCGACTGCGCCTCTTCCAACCGTTCCTTGCTGTTTTCAGCTGCGGTAAAGACGATGAACCGCCACGGCTGCTCATTAGAGCTAGAAGGCGCCCAACGCGCGGCTTCCAAAAGGGACATTATCTTTTCTTTTTCCACGGGCCTGTCGGAGAACGCCCTTGCGCTCCACCTCTTGGCGATGAGGCCGTTTATGGGATAGTCTGCCTTGGCTGTCTTGTCCATGGATGCGCGTCAAGGGAAAAGGGAATTTCTCTGTTTTGGTGGAAACGAGATGATTAATAATAATAGCCTGGCCGGACGCAGCTTTTGACCACGCCGACCAGACGTTTGTTCCCCATCGGTTTGGTCGATGTAGGAACCGTTATGCAACGAGATAATTTAAACCTGATGGCGCCGCATGAGAGCAAGATTGGGTCTAAAAGCTGCCATGGGCAGGTCAAATAGCTCAAGAAATACCTTTAAATGACTAGTGGCTATCTTGAATGTAGATATGCCAGCCGTAGGGATTGATGATCTGGCGATCTATGTCCCCAAGCTTTACATCGATTACAAGGATTTTGCCGAAGCTAGAGGAATTGATCCGCAGAAACTAGAGTACGGCATCGGTATCCGCAAGATGGCCATTGCCGACACCAACCAGGACCCTGCCTGCATGGCAGCAAACGCGTGCCTGAAGCTCATGCAAAAGGCGCACCTGCACCCGCAGGACATCGGCAGGCTTTATGTCGCTACAGAATCAGCGCTTGACGAATCCAAAGCCCTCAACTCTTTTGTCATAGGCATGTTGGAGCAGGTGTACGGCGAAGGCTCGTTTGAGCACGCCGGCGGCATCGAGTGCAAGTTCGCCTGCGTCTCTGGCTCGTATGCGCTGCACGACAACGCCAACTGGATTCGCGCCGAGGAGAACGGCGGCAAGGCCGCAATCGTCATCGTCAGCGACATCGCAAAATACGACCTTGGCTCTGCCGGCGAGTACACGCAAGGCGCAGGAGCCGTTGCATTATTGATAAAGGAGGAGCCACGCCTGATGGCTTTTGATCCCAAGGTCGCCTCCACCGTCATCAAAAACGAATATGATTTCTACAGGCCCTTTGGCAAGGAAACCCCGCTCGTAAACGGCGGCTACTCCAACCTTCTCTACCTCATACAGGTGAGGAAGGCTTTTGACGCCTACAAGGAAAAGGCCCTGAAAACTGGGTTGGTGAAGCTGAACGAGGGCGAAGCAATTACCGATCACATTGACTTTTTCTCCGTCCACCTGCCGTACCGCAGGATGGGCGAGAAAGCACTTGCGTACCTTTTGAGGCACGAGTGGCGCCATCTCCCGCGCTGGAAGCACATCACGAAGGAGATCGGCAAGGACGAGCCGCAGCCAAAGGACCCAAGGGGCACAATCGAGTCCATCCTTGCCGACACTGATTTCATGAAGTCAGACGAGCAGTTCCGCAGGGCGTTTATGCAGACGTCGTTCTACAACGAGACGTACGAGAAAAAGATGGCAAGCTCGCTTGAAGCGTCGGCGCAGATAGGCAACCTATACACTGCCTCGATGTACATGGGCCTCCGCAGCCTTCTTGAATTCGAGTTCAAAAAGGGCACGGACCTTGAGGGCAGGCGCGTCGGCTTTGGCTCGTACGGGAGCGGAAGCAGCGCCATGGTCTTTTCCGGCATGATTCAGCCCACGTACAAGGAGATCGTCAAGAGCCTGGACCTTGAGAACGACATCGGCGACCGCATGAAACTGTCGATAGACGAGTACGAGCGCCTTCACAGAAAGGAGCTTGATTTCAACTCTGCGGTGGCAAAGGCGCACAAAGAGTTCGTGCTCGTGAAACTCGGCGGCAGCACCGCGGACAAGGCCGGCTTCCGTGAATACGACTATGTCAGCTAGTGTGTATATCTAGCTGACTACCTTGAACTCTATTCCCTTTCTTTTCATAAAGTCGAGCAGTTTCTGCGAGCGCTTTTCATTCTCAAGCTCCAGGCTCAGGTAGACGCCTGCTGTCCCTGCGGGGATGTTGGACGAGAGCCTGTCGTGCTCCACCTCGACAATGTTGACGGACAGTTCTGCAATGTCGTCAACCACTTCCCTGAGTGCACCCGGCTTGTCCGGGAGCAGGATGAATATCTTGACTAGCCTGCCCATCTGCATGAGGCCCTTTGCCACCACCTGGCCTAGTAGGTACATGTCGACGTTTCCGCCCGACAAAAGTGATACAACTTTCTCGCTCTTGCCTGCCGGGCGGCCGTTTGAGAGAAGATAAGCAAGGCTTGCGGCGCCCGCCGGCTCGACTACCAGTTTTGCGCGCTCCATGAGCAGGAACATCGTCTTTACTATCGCAGTATCGTCCACCAGCACAATGTCGTCAAGGTGCTTGCCGAGTATCTCGTACGTGAGTTTGCCCGGGCTCTTGACTGAGATGCCGTCTGCTATGGTATAGCCTGCCTTTACCGACTGGAGCGAGCCCTTTGCTATCGACTCTTTCATTGCCGGAAACGCCTTGGACTCGACTCCGATTATCTTGACGTTTGGCCTTTTCGCCTTGATTGCGATGGACACGCCTGCTGCAAGCCCTCCGCCTCCAACTGGCAGGTATATCCTGTCGGCGTCTGCAAGGTCCTCCAAGAGTTCAAGGCCAATGGTCCCCTGTCCCGCTATCACGTCCGGGTCGTCAAACGCGTGGATGATGGTCCTGCCCTCCTGCCTTGCGATTTCCTGCGTGGCCTCCCACGCCTCGTCGTAGTTAAAGCCCTTCTGGACCACTTCCGCGCCGTACGACCTTGTGGCCGCGACCTTGGCCGGCGACGCGTTCTGCGGCATGACAATCGTGCAGGGCACGTTCTTCCTTGCGCTTGCATAGGCCACTCCCTGCGCGTGGTTGCCTGCAGATGCCGCAATCACGCCATAGCCTGCCTGCTTTTCTGTCAGGCTGCCCACCTTGGCAAGCGCGCCGCGCACCTTGAACGAGCCGGTCAGTTGCAGGCATTCGAGTTTCAGAAACACATTTGTGCCTGCAAGTTTTGAAAACGTGCTGGAACGCTGAAGCGGCGTCTTTCTGATGGTGCCCTCTAACAGTCCCCTTGCCCTTACAATGTCGTCGTAGGTCGGGACTTTGTGCTTCCTGTCAGACTTCCACACGCTGTCATCGTTCATTATGGATATGCAGGGCAACAACAGCCAAGCGCCTTAATTATAATTTGTGTCTTACACAAGACTCGAAAGCGTACAGGCACGGCTTTAGGCTACGGAGGCTTGTGATGCTTGAAGATGAGATCGACAAAATGGCAAAAACCGCGCCGTGGGTAAAATAATAATAAGAAGAGAAGAAAAAAAGGCCCTACTAGTTAGTTAGGGCAGCCTTCCATCTTTTGAATCCAGTACCCCTGCTGCTTTATCGACTTCTCTACAAACGGCGGGGCTTCCTGGATGTGGCAGAACTGGCACTCTTCTGAGGTCATCTTTTGACCTGCTTGGCCCACGGTCGCAAGCCATTCCTGGCCGTACCCGATGGCCTTTTCGTGGGGAGTGTTTGCCTCTACCACGACGTCAAAGTGCATTGTCTTGCCGTCCTTCTTTTGCACGTATGTATCGTAAACTGCGCATTCCATGTAAAAAAGTCCGGAAAGACGGTATTTAATCTATGAGCCCGCTTTTCACCTTGTGAGAAAGGTGGTAATTGTTCCATGTTACTAGCATGCTGCAGGTCCCTGACTGGCAATCTAGTTCAGCGGTGGCTGGCCGGGAACAAAAAGTAGCGTTCTGATTATTTTTTTTCAGTTTCCAGTTTCCGCCTCTAAAAGGGTCAGGCAGGCGGCAAGCAGGTCCACAAGCTGGAAATGGTAGAGGTCGCACTCCTTTATCCTCTCCACGTTCATGCCCAGTTTGCCAAGGGCGTTGTAGACTTCGGCACTCTCTATTAGCTCTGTCAGGGCCTGCGGCTGGAAGGGTTTTTGGATAACGTCCACCCTACTATAGAATTCTTTGTGCAATTCTTCGGTATGTTCGACAGAGCCAGAGACAAAGACGACTCTCTGGCGGGGATTGACCGACAAGATTTCTTTGGCAGCCTGCAGCCCGTCCCCGTCCGAAGCCCTGTGGTTCAGTACGACGGCGTCAAAAGGCAGGGCAATGCTGGATGAGGGAGAAGAATGGCCATTGTCCCTTGCCGCAAGAACGGCGTGCTCTAATTCCGACTTGTATCTTTGCAGGAACTCTTGGACATTTGCGGCAATAGTGACGCAATAGTTTGATTTCTGCAGTGTACTTTCGTAAAAGGACAGGTCACTTGGATTGTTTTCGGCAATCAGTATTTTTTTCACAAACCGAAAATTAAACCGTATGGCAAATATTAATAAGTTATGCAAAAACACCACTTTGCCGGTCATTTGAATTTGTTAAATGCATAATCACATTAATATTGGTTCTTTTATACCCACAATCATGCTAAAACCGTCCAAAATGAGGGCTGTCGAGACAAAAAAGAACCAAA
>DASUXB010000127.1:0-6008 GCA_036378195.1 Nitrososphaera sp. | reverse complement strand
TTTGCCCGCAGCTCACGCAGAACTTGCTCTCTGGCTCTAGCGTCTCGCGGTTTAGAGGCGTCAGCTGCGGCGGAGTCGAATGCTCGGCACTTGTTGCCGCAGCCGGCATGTCGCCGTACATGTCCGCAACGGCACCCGTCGGCCTGAACGTGTCGTTCACGTCCGGCGCAACCTCAAAGTCGCTTTTCTCTCCCTTTTCCTCGACGTACACCATGAGGCGGGGCACCTGCCCCTTGCCGGGCGCGTTCACCTGCTCGCCGAGCCACAGCGCAAATTTCTTGAGCGTCATCTCGGGCGTGGAGAACGTGAGCGAGTGCGTCGACATGTACTCGTCGGTTGCAGACCTGCCATTGAAGACCTTGGCCATAAGTGGTTTTCCGCAAAGTCTCTATTAATATTATTGTGATTTGCCGCACTTGCTGCAGAACTTGGCGTGCTGCGGTATCGACGCTCCGCAGAAAACGCAGTTTTTCGTGCCGGCGGCCTTGGGCCTTGGAAGCTCGATGTCGACCGGCTTGAAAGTAGGCTCGCTCTGAGGCGACGGGAGAGTGTAGCCCGCCGACGGACCTGCAGACCCTCCGGCGTTCACAAAGCCTCCTATGCCAAACCCTGCCTGCTGCGGCGGGCCGGTGGTCGCGACTCCGCCGGTCGGGCTCTTTAGCGATGTGCCCTTGTCCATCGCGCCCTTGATCTCAAATATCACTCGGATGGCAAGAAAGTTCATCGCCGAAGTGGCGACAAGGTAGTCGCCTATCCTTGCAAAATACTCTTTTTCGCTCATCTTGCCCTGCTTGTACAGCTGTGTGGCGTCGATGAATGCCTCGTACATGCTCTGCGTGTCGTTTGACAGCTGCTTTAGCTTCTCCGCAAGGCCGCCAAGCGTGTCGACGCCAAAAGACATTAGAAAAAGAAAGAGTTGCGGGACTTAAAAACGATTCCCGCTCAGTAGCTGCTGCGGCCGTACCCGCTGCGTCTGTTGCCGCCATAGCCGCCCCGGCGCTGCCCATAACCTCCACCGCCGCGCCTTCCGCCGCCATAGCCGCCTCCGCGGTTGCCACCGTAGCCTCTATTGCCACCATAGCCGCCTCCGCCGTAACCGCCACCACCGTATCCTCCGCCGCCATAGCCGCGGCTTCCATAACCTCCACCGCCGCCGTACGACTGCCTGCCGCGGTATCCTCCGCCTCCGTACGAGCGTGGCTGCGCAACAGGTACTGCGATGCCTAGCTCGTCGTTGAGCTTGCGTATTGGAAGCGTGGTCTGCGCAAGTATGCGATCCATGTCGGCTGTCCTCTCTGCTGACACGAGCGAGATGGCCTTGCCCTCTCCGCCAGCCCTTGCCGTCCTTCCTATCCTGTGGAAGTATACGTTGGGGTCGTCAGGGATGTCGTAGTTTATGACGTTTCCGACTGCCGGCACGTCGATTCCCCTTGCTGCAATGTCAGTCGCCACGAGTATGTCCTCTGTTCCCTTGCGGAACTTGAACATAGCCTGGTCGCGCTGCCTCTGCGTGAGGTCGCCGTGGATGGCAATTGCGGAAAAGCCGTCTCTCTTTAGCTGGTGCGCTACTCTGTCTGCGCGCTGCTTTGTAGCGGCAAACACGATTGTCTGAGCCTTGGCGTCCCTGTTCTTTTTGATAAAGTCGCAGAGGTGCCTGAACTTTTCACGCTCCTCCACCACCAGGTACGACTGCTCTATCGTGTCGAGAGTCACTTCCTCCTCGTTGAGCCGGACGTGCTCTATCTCCTTCATGTACTCCTCTGCCAGTCTTAGGATCTCTGGCGGCATCGTCGCCGAAAAGAGGCATGTCTGCCTGTCCTCGTTGACGTAGAACAGGATGAACTTGATGTCGTCAATGAATCCCATGTCAAGCATCCTGTCAGCCTCGTCCATAACGACAAACTTGACGTCGTCAAGGATTATCGAGCCCTGCTTTATGTGGTCGATAAGCCTGCCGGGCGTCGCTACTACTATCTGCACGCCCCTCTGCAATTTCTCGTTCTGGATGTTTATGCTCTGTCCGCCGTAGATGGCTACGGCCCTTATTCCCGTGTACTTGGCCAACCGGCTAATCTCTGTAGTTACCTGGACCGCCAATTCTCTTGTCGGCACAAGCACCAGCGCCTGGACGGGGCCCTCGTTGCTTACGCGGGCCAATATGGGCAGTCCAAATGCTGCCGTCTTGCCGGTTCCTGTGTGCGCCTGCCCTATGACATCCTTACCCTGTAAAACAAGGGGTATAGCTGCCTCCTGTATAGGAAACGGCGCCTCAAATCCATTCTCGCTGAGCGCCTTGTTTAATTCTGCGCTCAGACCCAATTCTGCAAACGTCTTCGTCATTTTCAATTCTTCACTTTGTTCTCTTTTTTCGTTGTGTTCGTGTGTTTTTTTGACACAAAAGTCGCACGGACGTTTCCGTTTTAAACCGTAAAACCTTTGTCTACCATTTGTTGCCGCTGACAAGGATATAAGGTTAGCTAAGTACCGTTGTGTGCCCTTAACAGCGGCTTTAACGCTTTAGTAGCGCCTCATGCCTGTACCTGTATAATATGTACATGTCTGCCGGGCAGAGTAGCAACCATGAGACAGTCGCCCTGGCGGTGAATAAAAGGACGATGAATGTCAGTGGGGACTATGCGGCAGGCAAGGGGAAGTAAATGAACAAGACAATTTGTCCGGTATGCGGAAAGGCGATTGCGCATCCTGCAAAAGTGAGAGAAACGCTTGACAGGCTGGACTATGCCTTTGATTCCTTGGATTGCGCGCTCTTGTTCAAAAAGTTCACGAGCCTGTACGGCAAAGAGTTTTTCGCTAGGGCTTAGCTAGCTAACTAGCTGGCTGGCAAAAGCCTCGCCGGCATGTCGGGGTTGCCAAAACCCGTGGACGACGCTGAGTACACCCTTATCGCCTGCCCGTGCTTTATCGTGAATTTCGCACTCACCAGCTTTATCATCGCCCTGTACTCGTCCTTCAGGTTCACCAGCTGCTCCGCAAGGCTGTCTGCCAGGAGCACATGCCCGTCGTCGCCAATATCCATCACCCTGCGCGCAAGGACGATGCCAGGGCCCCACACATTCTGGTTGCCATTGATGTCAGACACTACGAATACGGGCCCCGCGCCCAGCCCAATCCTGACGCCGATGGCCTCGCCGGCTCCTGCACTCTTGTTGAAAGCGCCCAGCTTGCGGTGCAGCTGCATGCTCAACTGCAGGGGGAGCTCGGGGTTTGTCAGAAATCCGATGGCCATGCCGTCGCCTGTGGGGAGGATTATCCGCTTGTCCTTTGGCATCTTGGCGACGGCGTCGCAGGAGCCGATGAGCCTGTTGAGGTTCTCTATCTTTTTGATCTGCTTTTCAACCGACAGCGAGGGATCGGAAAGCCCGACGATGTCTATAAAGAAAAAGCTGGCGTTTATCACGCCGGCTGGAATGGCATAGACTACGCTTGCGCCGTAGATGTCGCTCAGCTTTCTGTACGTTTCCAGGCAGTGCGGATGGAACGGGGCGTCCGAATCGTAGGCGACCTTGCCGGCGATAGGCTTGTCGCACAGCTTGCACCTTGGCTCTGTCTGTTCATTCTCTTTCTGTCCGAAAACAAGAGCACCGTCTTGCGCTATAGAGAACCTTGCCCACGCCGGGTTGTGGTATGCTCCCCTGACCGCAAGCAGCCGCAGGCTCCTTGCAAGCCCTTCTCCGTCGTCCTCCAGCTTTAGCTGGAGCGTGCCGTCCAGGAGCGACGCGGCGGTGTCGTAAAGGTCCCTTGCCGGAGGGGTCGTGAGCGTGATAACTGCCATTGCGCCGGAGCTCCTCAAGGCGCCGGCGAGCCCGGCGACTATCTCCAGCACCTCCCGTTCTGAAAAATAAGGGAGGAGATGGGTTATGGAATCAACGGCAACTTTTGCCGGCGCGCCGGCAGAAACAATGGCCCCACACACCTGCTCCAGAAGCGTCGCCGCCCTGCCAGCGTCTATGTCTTTTTTTCCGCTCCTAAAGGGAGCGGTGGGCGCAACGAATACTATTGCCTCCTGGCTCCCGGGCAGCTTTTTGAACCTCTCATTGGAAAGGAGCGGATCAAAACTGACATACGCGCAGCGCTTCCCTTCCGCGGCCCCGTCGCGCAGAAACTGCATACAGTACATGGTCTTGCCCGAGCCGGCAGGTCCGGCAAGCAAGAAAGCTCCTTTTGGGAGCGCGCCTCTGAAAACGTGGCGCAGGCCGGGAATCAGTTCTCCATTATCATCATCATGCGCGGTTTTTACCAAACGCCGTGTGCCCTCGACATGAGTAGAAATCAAAGCGCCAGCCTTAAACTTTGATCTGCACCGCCTCGATGAGCCTTTCCACCTGCCTTGTGAACGGGTGGCCCGGCTGCACGAGGGCAGTCAGGAACTCTTTTCTGTTGAACTGTATGTCGCAGTAGCACGGTATCGAAGAAATCACTTCCATGCCAGTCTTGCCGGCAAGCGCGCCGGCAATATCCTCACTTTCTATCGTCATTCCGCCTCCTGTGCTCCCAGCAAAGTGGGCATCGGGCACGCAATAGCCTGCCACCCTGTTCAGGAGCAGGAACGACCTTGTGCCGTACTTTGTCAGCGAGCTGTAAATCTCGGACGCGAGCTTGTTCGTGCCCTCGATGTCGATGTCACCCATCTTCAGGGTGAGAAAGAGCGCGTCGGCCACTGCGAGCGCGTTGATAGACCAGTACCGAATGCCGGGACTGGTGTCGATTATGATATAGTCTGGGCTATAGTTTGAGATGAGCTGCTCGCGCAACAGTATGAACCGGCGCAGCTGCGACTTTGACGATTCCGCCGTGCTGCTGTCCAGCTTGTAGACCTCCTCCTTTTTCATGTTGCAAAAGCCAATCCACAGCCTGCCGCCGTCCTTTACGTTTCTGTCGCTGTCGTATTTCCGGACGGTGTCCGTGACGTCGGTCATGACTTCTTCCACCGCGGCGTCGCCAAGGAGATAGTCGTTGAGCCACTTTTCCGGCTCGCTCTCAAAATAGGTGTAGAGGCTTGGAGCATAGACGTCGAGGTCAAGGAGCGCCACCTTGGAGCCTTTTTTTGTCAAAAGAGCCGCGCAGTTTGCCGCAATCGTCGTCTTGCCAGTGCCTCCCTTGTAGGAATGAAAGGCGACGCACTTGGTCATGGCGTCTATGCGTCAGGCTATCATATAGCAATTTCCCGTTTTCAAGTTTAAATCCTCTTGCCTTGTACGCCAAGGTGGTGCATATGGCCGACCCGGACGCCCGGCGCCTCTTGTGGTTCCTCTTTGCCGGCTCCCGGGGCGGCGAGAACCGGATAAGGATAATCAGCCTCCTCAAAGAAAGGCCATATAACACGAACCAGCTTGCGGAGGCGATGGGCCTCGACTACAAGGCCATCCAGCACCACATCCACGTGCTTGAAAAGAACAACATGGTGACAAAGGCGGGCGAAAAGTACGGTGTGCTGTACTTCATATCGCCGTACCTGGAACACAACATCGCCGCGTTTGACGAGGTAATGGCCGCGATTGAAAAAAGATCTGGAAAAAAGTAAATAAGATGAATCAACTGCGCTTCATTGTAGTAGTACCTTGGTGATGCTGATGGACGTCAGCGCGGCCGTGAGCCTGGTAAACATTGGGATACTGGCCGTGCTGCTTGCACTGTACGGGCGCATATACCTCAACACGAGGGCGGTGTTCACGCTCGGCCTCCTGTTCTTTGCAGGTATGCTAGTCCTCCACAACGCCATAGCCGTCTACGCGTACTTTGCCATGGCCCCTCTCTACGCCGAGCCTCTGTTGCCGTATTTTGCAGGCGTGCACATTGCAGAGCTTGCAGGCGTCGCCACCCTGCTAAAGGTCACAGTCAGGCCGTTCTGACTAGAATAATCTGGTGGAGATCTGGAAAAAAGTATATCAGCAAAAACTGCCAAGCACCGCATAGATGGTAGAGACAGGAGTCTTGGTGTCCGCGCTTGCCGGCGCGGGGTCATTCTTTTCGCCGTGCATACTGCCCAT
>DASUXB010000126.1:0-4420 GCA_036378195.1 Nitrososphaera sp. | reverse complement strand
TCGTCGACTGTGATCTTTTTCCTCACGTGCGCCTTTGGGTTCAGAACGCCGTTTTCGTGGTTCTTGACTGCCACGTGCGCAAGGTCCTCCTCCGTGGCCTTGTGGGTCGTCATGTAGGCCCTTGCCATAGAAGCAAAGAGCCCGGGGAACGAGGCGCCGTTTCCACCCTCGTAGAAAAAGTCAGAGCAATACGAAAACAGAGTGGTGCTCTGCGTCGTGCCCGTGTGCGTCACCTTTTCGACGCCGAGCGCAAGGACGCAGTCGTAAAAGCCCGCCGCGACGTTGGCGTAGGCTTCCCTGAACATGACCGAGCCGGAACCGCACGCCGACTCTATCGTGAGGCCGGGGACGTGCGATATGCCAAGGTTGCTCATGATGACAGGAGCCATGTGCACCTGCTTGTCGGCGACTCCGAAAACGTTGGAAATGTAGCCGGCCTGGATCTCCTTGGGGGTTATCCCTGCAGACTCGATGGCGTCTTTGGCTGCAGACATGGCAATTTCGATGATGCTTTCGTTCAATTTCCCGTATTTCGTGCTGCCGGCTCCGAGAACGCAAACCTTGTTTGTCATGGGTATGTAAGAGAAACTACCCGTTTTGCACTATAAATATCTTGATTACTTTTTTTGGGCAGGAATCAACGCCGGCGTGTATAATCTTTATACACACGCTGTGGCAGATCGTGTCTCGTTGTACACGCTGGTGGTCTGCGAAAAGCCTGACGCTGCCCGGCGCATCGCGTCGGCTCTCGGCGGCGCAAGGGAGACCAGAGCTGCCGGCGGCATTTCAGTCTTTGAGGTCGTGTACGCGGGCAGGGACTACAGGGTGTGCTCTGCGTCCGGCCACCTGTACGGGCTTTTCGACAGGACAAAGAACAGGAGCGTCTACCCTGTGCTCGACTTGGAATGGGCGCCCATAGATGAAAAGGGCAAGGGTGCAAGGGCTGCAAGATTCATCAACACGATATCCTCGCTTGCCAAAAATGCCGATTCGTTCATCCACGCGTGCGACTATGACCAGGAGGGCGAGGTGATAGGCCACAGCATACTGGAATATGCGTGCGGCGGCAAATATGAAAAATCATCGAGGGCCAAGTTCTCGACCCTCACCGACGACGAAGTGAAAGAGGCGTTTGCGGCGCTTGCAAGGCCGAGCAGAGGGCTTGCGGAGGCCGGCCGGTCGCGGCACATGCTCGACTTTATCTACGGCGTCAATTTGTCAAGGGCGCTTGCGCAGTCGTTCAAAGCCGGCAGCAATAACAAAGGTTACAGGAATCTGTCGATAGGCAGGGTGCAGGGGCCCACGCTCGCGTTTGCGGCCGACAGAGAGACGGAAATCCGGCTGCACGTGCCGGACTCCTACTGGGTGCTGACTGCGGATTTTGAGAAAAACGGGCAGGTTGTGCACGCCCGCTATGAAAAGCCAAGGGTAGAAAAGCTTGCAGAGGCGCGCGCAATAGTTGACGCGTGCACCGGCAGAGACGGCACCGTTGACAAAATATCTGCAAGAAAATCTACGCTCAGGCCCCCAACGCCATTTAACACCGGCGACCTGCAGCGCGAGGCGTACAGGCTGTTCCGGCTCTCGCCGGGCTACACTCTTGCTATTGCAGAAAAGCTGTACCTGCGCGCCCTCATCTCATACCCTAGGACGTCGAGCCAGAAACTTCCGCCGTCCATAAACTATGCCAAGATACTCTCCGGGCTTGCAGGGATCTCCCTGTATAGCCAACCGGCGTCGATGCTCCTCTCAAGGGGCCGGCTTGTGCCAAGCGAGGGGTTGATGTCGGACCCTGCGCACCCGGCGATTTATCCCACCGGCGTCGTGCCCCGGCTTTCTGGCCTGGAATTCAAGGTATACGACCTGATTGCAAAAAGGTTCCTTGCGACCTTTGGCGACCCGGCAGTTACAGAGCGCACGGACGTTTCCATAAATGTCAACAGCCACGTGTTCCTTGCAGAGGGCAGGACGACCATCTACGACGGCTGGACGGCGCTGTACAGGCCGTACGTCAGCCTGGAGCAGTCGGCGCTGCCAGCGCTGCAACAAGGCGACGTCCTTGCAAACAGTCAGGTCATGATGGAGGAGAAATTCATGCAGCCGCCGTGGCGCTACAGCCAGGCATCGCTCCTTGCCAAGATGGAGGAGGAAAAGATAGGGACAAAGGCGACAAGGGCTGACACCATCGCAACGCTGTTCAAGCGCAACTACATCGCAGCTGCAAAAAAGGGCGGGGGAATCGAAGCGACCGACCTTGGCTTTGCCGTGGTCGAGTCGATGAGGGAGCACGCGCCGGCGATAGTGTCGACGGAACTGACGCGCTCGATGGAGGAGCAGCTGGAAGGCGTGGAGCGAGGGGAAAAAGAGCCTGCCGACGTGATAGGGTACGCGGTGGAAAGGCTGGTCGAGTCGCTTGCGACGTTCCGGGAGCAGGGTGCTACGATTGGAAAGCAGATTGGAAGCGCAGCTGCGGCTGCGCAGTCTAACGTCGTCGTCATTGGCGGCTGCCCCGTATGCAAAAAGGGCCAGCTGCGCATCATAAAGTCAAGGACGACAAAAAAACGGTTTGTAGGCTGCTCAGACTATGCATCAGGCTGTAGGGCGAGCGCGCCGCTTCCGCAGCGTGGCGGAATCAGGGTTTCAAAAACCTGCAAATGCGGCTGGCCGATAATTTCTGTCGCGTTTGGCAGGAGGGGCAGGCGGTGGAACACCTGCGTCAACATGCAGTGCCCCTACAAGGAAGAAAGAAAAAAGGGATAGAGCGAGCCTCGCTAGACGCATTGCGCAGCCTTGATAAGAAAAACAGAGCTTTTTACACGCATGAGCTTTGCAAGCGACCATTCACACATGTGCGAGCACTGCGGCGAGCGCTTTTCATGTCCTGTCGAAAAGCACGACTGCAAGATAGAATGGCGCACGAGCCATAACGACCACTACCTTGCGCTGAGCTGCTAACCCTTTTTCAAGAGCTCCTCTTTCATCCGCAGGAATTCCTCTTCCGACAATACGCCTTGCTCCTTCAGTTTTGCAAGCTTGGCAAGTTCGTCGGCGACCGAAGCTTCGTTGACTATGGTAGTTGGAGCCCGGGATCTCTGTATCCCCTTGTTTATCGCCTCGACTATTTTTTCGGCCTTGTCCTTCGGTATAGCCTCTATCTGCCCTTCGTTGCTGTCTCTGCCCATTACGACCCCGTCAATCTTTTTCTCGGCAATCGTGCTGAGCCCGGGGGCGCGCAGGATGATGCTCGACGAAAGCACGCCCTGATCGAGCCTTGCGCTCGTTATCCTGTCGTAGCTGATGTCCTCGATGCTCTGCCTGAACCCCAGTGAGCTCGGGTCGCGGATTATCAGCCTCCTATCGGTCGCGAATATTATGTTCGGCGTGGTCAGCGAACCGCCTGGTTTTATCCGTGACTGCCTTGCGACCACCAGAACCGTCTCGTCTTTGTCAAGATGATCCGCTATTTTCTTTATTTCGTCCAGTTCACCCTTGTCTGTCAGGACCGTGTTGAACTTTTTGTCCTTGCCAAACATTTACAACGACAGCATATTATTGCAGAAAATGCCTCTTAACCTTTCTTGCTAGAGAGGGAATAGACGTCGGTCCTGCGGTTCTTCAACAGCGGGAGCGACTGCCTTACCTGTGCCACCTTGGCCATGTCAAGCTCTACTATCTCCATGCCCTCGCGCTGGCCCATGTCCAAGAGTACTGTTCCAAACGGGTCGACGACCATGCTCCTGCCGGCGTAGATGTTGCCCACCTGGTCGGGCGCAACCACGTACGAGCCGTTTTCAATCGCGCGGGCCTTTAGCATCGTCTGCCAGTGCTCTTCCTTCATCGGACCCTGCACCCACCCCGAGGGCGCGACGAGTACGCTTGCCCCCTTTATCGTAAGGAGCCTCGACAGCTCTGGAAACCTGATGTCGTAGCATATCATGACGCCGATTTTGCCTGCCGCAGTCTTGGCCGGACTGACAAGCTTTTTGCCGGGCATGAGCTTTTTCGATTCCTTGAACCCTAGCGCGTCGTACAGGTGCAATTTGCGGTACACTGATGCTACTGCGCCGTCTCTGCCAATCACGGCTGCCGTATCATAGACCCTGTTGCCGGCGCCCTTTTCGTACATCGCGGCCACCACCTCTATCTTGCCGGCCTTTGCAGCCTTTCTCAAGGTAGTGACAAAGTTGCCCTGCACTGTCTCTGCGAGTCTTGACAGCTCGGCCGCGGTCTGGGTGCCGGGCGAAAATGCCATCTGGAACTCGGGAAAGCACACCATGTGTGCCTTGCCGGCCGCGGCCTGCTCGATGTACGCGACTGACCGGCGCAGGTTGTCCTGCTTGTCCTCCGATGACTTCATCTGCACTACGGCAACCGATATCATCAATTTTGCTTACACTCGCGCTGCGGGGGATAAAAGGCT
>DASUXB010000125.1:0-2861 GCA_036378195.1 Nitrososphaera sp. | reverse complement strand
TTTCAAGCCCCGCAAGCTACTCTGAATTCAAGTCAATAATCGAAAGCAAGGGCGGCTTTGCGCGCGCTGGCTGGTGCGGCGACCAAAAGTGCGAGCTGGCAATAAAGGAGGAGACAGGGGCTGACATCCGCGTCATCCCATTTGAACAGGACGGAATGCCGGACAAGTGCATCTACTGCGGGCAGGCCGCAAAAAAGGTAGCCATGTTTGGAAGAGCATACTAATTATTAAGGGATACAGCGCGAGAGCTAGTTACGCTTGGTCGATATCGCAAGCCTGTTCCCACTTGATGGCGAGCTTGGATACCTAGGCATCTTTCTGGTAAGCTTTGTTGGGAGCATCATAGTGTTTGTTCCGGTCCCGTATTTTCCGGTGATCCTTGCGGCCGCGCTGAGCGAAAAGTTCGACCCGCACATGATAGCCATAGTGAGCGCGCTTGGGACGGTCATCGCCAAGACCATCATATTCTTTGCCAGCTATTACGGCCGCAAGATGCTCAGCCAAAAGACGCAAAAGCGGATGCTTCCGTTGCAGAGGCTCGTGAGCAAGTATGGTTGGCCCGGGGCCTTTGTTGCAGCCGCGACTCCAATCCCGGACGACATCGTCTACATCCCGCTCGGCCTGGCAAGGTATAGCCCTTGGAAGTTCACCCTTTCGACGTTTGCAGGCAAGGTCGTGATGAACGAGGCGATAGTGTGGAGCACAGTCTTTCTTGGCAGGCCGCTCGTGCAGGATGTCGTGTCAAACACCGACAATATGACGCTTGTGATAATCACGGTGGCAAGCATCGCCATCATGGGCGTGATAATCTACTTCTCGCTCAAGATAGACTGGGGAAAGCTCATCGGCAGGTGGTTTCCCTGGGCCGTCAAGGAAGACGAGAAAGAAGAGACAAAAGGCAATCCTGAAAAGAAGGAAGAAGACTAGCTAGGGTTTTTCCTGTCAGAGTTGACGCCACGCTTTAGCTCGATCTCGACATAATCCTCTTCCATGCCTGCGACGCAGTCAGTGACTACCGCCCTGACCGTCTGGAAGTGGATTTTGCCAGCCGGTGCCTTGCCTGTTTTTTGCATGGATTCCAGCTTGTGCTCAAGGCCGTCTTTGTGGTCGTCGCATACCACTGCGACCATGTACTCGCCGTCGTGCGACTTTATGGAAACCACGTGGGACGGTGGCAGGCGGCATTCCGTCCCACCGACCTTGACGGAGCAGGATTCTGGAAGGAGCACACAATCTGTGAGGCATACTCGATATAAAATCCGTTCGCGGCAAGAAATTTGCCTAATGATGTCTGTAATGGATGAGAGAGGTCCGGTCTCTGTAAAGAAAGCAGAATGTGCTCTCGATATATTATCGGTCTAACAGGAGTTCCCTCTGTCGAAACCGGAATTCACTAGAGACAGGTCCATAACAGATAATTCGTGGCCAATCATAGTCAAACTATCAAATTATTAACCTTTGTGCGCCACCCTGCCCTAGAAAATAATCCCAATTTGGTTTATAAAACGGTGGTTCCACTTGCCGGTGTAATCTAATATGGGTAGCCGAAGAAGAAAGGCAGCAGCCCGGCCGATGAGCAGGGCCCGCATGACGGACGGCAAGTGCCCCAAGTGCACCACGATAGTCAAGTTCAAGGTTTCCGGCGACGTGGGCAAGGAAATCTACGAGTGCACGTCATGCATGTCCAAGTTCTCTATAGACGAGCTATAAGTAAGCCTCGTAGAATCGCAACGCGTTTTTCCTAGTTGCCCTCAGCGGTGCTGCTGTTGATCTGCGCAAGCGGCACCTGTCCGGGATTCCTGTATTTCACTACCTGCGACACGCCCTGCCTCGGATAGACTCCATAAATTAGAGTCGCCTTGGACACGGTCGAGTCCTTGAGCGTCACCATGATTATCTGGTTGTCCTTCGAGCGCTCGACCAGGATCTTTGACAGCCTGTCAGTGTTCTGCGCGTCGAGGTGCGCATCCACCTCGTCCATCAGGTAGAACGGTGACGGCTTTAACGACTGGAGGGCAAGCAAAAACACAGTCGCGGCTATCGTTTTCTCGCCGCCTGAAAGCGCGGTCGACTCCCTTGCGACCTTGCCTGGAAACGCCACGAGCAGCATCACGCCGCCGGCAAACACATCCTCCGAGTTTTCAAGTTCAAGTCTTGCGCTTCCGCCAGTCAGCTTGGAAAACGTCGTCTGTATGTCCGAATCGACCCTGCTAAACGCGTCCATGAACATCTCTTTCTTCTCCTTAACTATCTGCTCTATGAACGAGACGATAGAGTTGCGCTCGCTTTCAAGCTGGTTGCGCCGGGTGGACATGCCTCTGTAGCCTTCCATCACCTGCACGTACGACTCGTCGGCGCGCAGGTTTATCCTCGACTTTACCCGCTCGTACTCGTCCGACAGCTCTTTTATCGCGCCTTCCACGTCAATCGGGTCGAGCAGGCTCTTGTATCCGAGCCACACGAGGTCGTTTACTAGGCGGGATTCTTGCCCCGTCAGGTCGGATACATCCTTGCGCAAGAGCGCGGACTCGCGCTCGATGATGTTGTTCTCCTTTGACACCTTGCGCTCCTCCTCAGACAGCCCCTTTATCTTGCGCTCGTACTCCTGCAGGACCGAGTAGGCATTGCCGGAAGAATCGATTATCTGCTGCTCCTGGTCCCTAAGCGCCTTTAGCTCATTCTCTAGTGCCTGCGACTTGCCCTGCATCTCCTCCATCTGCTTTTTGCGCTGGTCAAGTTCTGCGGTCAGTCGCTCCTTTTCCTCGTCCATCTGTGCAAGCTGGCGCTGGTCGAATTCCAACCTGCTTTCAATCCCGCCAAGCGAGCTTGAAATCTGGCTCAGCTCGATATTTGCGGTGTCT
>DASUXB010000124.1:0-4275 GCA_036378195.1 Nitrososphaera sp. | reverse complement strand
GCCGGAGCAAACCCGGAGCTTGTGAAATACACGTCGCCGGCGGATGCCGAGTTTCTGCACTATGGCTATTGCAAGTGCATCCCCGGCGTCCCTGCTACTCCTGACGGCAAGCCTACTCCCGCGGTGATAACAAGGGCTGCGTTAGAACTTGCCGAAATCCCGTTTCTAATAGTCGAGGCCGGGACAAAGGTCAAGCCCGACATTCCATGCATGTCCTTTGGAGTAAAGCCTGGAGGCAACATTGCGCAGGAAAACGCGATGGATGTTTCAGACGTAAAGAGGGCGCTTGAATACGGCCACGCGCTGGGCAGGCAGCTTGCGCGATCGTCGGACCTCGTGATAATCGGAGAGAGCATCCCCGGCGGCACCACGACTGCGCTTGCGGTGCTGAGCGCCCTTGGGATAGACGCGCTTTTCAAGGTCAGCAGCAGCATGCCGGAAAACCCTCACGGCCTGAAGAACAAGGTCGTCCAGTCGGCGCTTGAACGCGCCCGCATCTCAGCCGGGGGAGTGCCGGCGCTTGAGGCAATGTCTCTGGTGGGCGACCCGATGCTGCCGTCGGTGGCAGGCATTGCCGCTGGCGCGCTGGAGGCAGGGACCAGAGTCATGCTTGCCGGAGGCACGCAAATGACCGCGGTGCTTGCAGTCATGAAGGAGCTTTCGATACCGCTTGCCGATAATGTCTGCATAGGCACCACCGCCTATGTCGCAAAAGACAGCTCTGCAGACCTTGCCGGACTTGTGAAGCAGGTGTCGCCAAGAGTGCCAGTCCTTGCGTGCGACCTGCACCTTGGAAAATCGAAAAAACCGGGCCTGCAGGCGTTTGCAAGAGGATTCGTGAAAGAAGGCGTGGGCGCAGGCGGCTCGTCGATAGCCGCCATGCTGAAAACAGGGGCGGGTGGCAAAAAGATGCTTGCCGCCATAGAGCACGTGTACGAACACTCGATAGAGAAAAAGCCTACCTGAGTGAGATGTTTATGGTGTCCTTGGCGCCAGCAAACATCTGGGCCATGAGCTGCTCCTGCAGCTTGTAAAAGTACGACCTCAGGCCGGTCGCGTCGCCGCTGGCCTGCTTTTGCACGGCTCCTATCAGGTATTGCGCCATCCTGTCTGACACTGCGATGTAGAACCTCGTCTTTATCCTTGCGTCCTGCGATATGCGCAACTCGTTTCTGATCTGCGCCGGCGCAGAATCCTTGGCCTGCGCCTCTATCTGGCCGTAAATCCGAAACAGAATCTCTGGTTTTACCCCGAGCTTTTCGTCGTCCATCGTAATGTGGTATGTCGCTGCTGGTCCTTGCATGACAATGCTCAAAAAATGCGGTAAAAAACAGGTCGAGGAGCTCTATTTTACCTGCAAGCTAGCTGACCTTGCTCTTTTTCTTGAGAGGAAAGCGCTTGACGGGTCGATAAAGCGCCACTCCCTATCAGTCGCCCTGCTTATCCCTATCCTTGCCGTGGCTATCACCACCGGCCTTGCGGGGCCATCCTCTATCATGATCTCCGAATCAGGGTCGGTCATGTCTGCGCCGTTCTGACTGCGGGTTATCTTCATGGCCTGCGCCAGCTTGCCCGGGCCGGTAGTGAGCGAATATGCGTCGTCGAGTCCCCGCAGCCTCTTCATCGTCTCGATGCCGTCCACCGGCTCAATGCTCCGGATGAGCACCGCGCCTGCCGGCGCGCCGTTTCTTGCAGATACGTTGACGCAGTGGTGGTTGCCGTACGTGAAATACACGTACGCAATCCCCGCTTCGCCGAACATTACCCTGTTCCTCTCCGTCATTCCGCGGCAGGCGTGGCTTGCAGGGTCGTCTGCATGGCCGTACGCCTCTGTCTCTACTATCACGCCTGACAATCTGCTGCTGCGGCCTCCGTTTAAGCTGCGCACCAAGACCTTGCCTATCAGGTTCCTTGCGACCTCTGCCGTGGACCTCTGGTAGAACGACCTGGCAAGGATCACATGAAATCCTCCAGCGAACCTTCTTTGCCCTCGTCAGTTTCGCCTCCTCCTCCGCCACCTATCTCCTTTGCCAGCTTTTTCAGGTCGGCTTCAAGGAGCGAAAGCATACTCCTGTTGTATATCGCTGCCGCAGGATGTATCGTCAAAAAGTACTTTTGTCCAGCCTTTTCGATTATCTTGCCTCTGTTTGCGGTTATCGACCCGCCGCCTAGGATGGACGAGTACGCGGTCCGGCCCAATATGCAGATTATCCGGGGCCTTATCAGGGCTATTTGCCGCTCGAGGTACGGCGTGCACGCCTGCACCTCGTCGTCCTCTGGCACGCGGTTGTTCGGCGGCCTGCACTTTACCACGTTGGTGATAAAGACCTGAGAGCGCGAGATGCCGGCCTTGGCAAGCATCTCGTCAAGTATCTTGCCTGCCGCGCCCACAAACGGCCTGCCCTTCTCGTCCTCGCTCCTCCCCGGGGCCTCGCCTATGAACATCACCTTTGCTGCAAGCTGGCCCTCGCCGGGCACCGCGTTCTTTCTGGTCCTTGCCAGCTTGCATTTCGGGCAGCCTGCGACCTCGCCTGCTATCTTTTCAAGCGAGTCCACGAGAGGCAGCCTCGACATATATGTACCTGCACGAGCCGGGAGCTTTTATTAGTTATCGCGCCTTTTTTTCCTGTATCCAACCACAAGCACTATGGCGCCAGCGACAACTGCAAAGAGCGAGTAGACGTACGAGTTTGTGACGATGAAGCAGTTGCGCTCCAGTTCGTCAAGGGCCGCTGGCGGGTATGTCGAGCGGTCTATTGATGCAAGCTGCGAAAGGCACGCATAGCCCTGAAGGTTCAAAAAGAGTGCCAGACTGCCTCCAACTGCGACAAGCGCGACGCCTGTCATCAAGTACTTGGTCTGCAATAATTCAACTCTCTTCTTCTTTCTTCCCGTACGTGCCTGCCCTTATCTGCCTGATGACGTCCAGCACGTCGTCAGCGTCCTCTGCCTCGGGGTCGATTTCGAGGTACGCGTTGAGCGCGTCAAGCGCCTCTTCCGTCTTACCCTTCTTCAGGAGCACGACTCCCCTGTCGCGTACCGCGTCAGGATTGTATTGATCAATAGCGAGCACCATCTCGTTTGCGACCTCGTAGCGCTCCATGTCCTGCGCTTCATAATAACTGCTCTTTAGGTTGTTGAGCATCCTTGTCATCACCTGCGCACTCGTGGCCTTTTCCACGAACGCGTGCGTCATGGCGATGTTCTGGTGCGGGTACGAGCGCTCAAGGAGCGCCTTTAGCGCATAGTCGTCCATTATTCTGCCTCCGTTGAATGGGTCGACGATTATCTCGCCGTTGTCGCCCTCCATTACGTGCTTTAGCAAAAAGTGCGCCGGAAAGTTCACGGGGAGCATGGGAAACCCAGCATCCTGCGCGATTCGCATGTAAATTATTGAAAGCGTTATCGGGATTCCGGCCTTGCGCTCCAGCACTACGTTCAGGTAGCTGTTGAGCGGGTTGTAATAATCGTCCGTGTTTGGCCTGAATTTCTGGTCGCTAAACAAATATTCGTTTATCTGCTCGATTGTCAGAGTCGGCCTGGTTATGCCCTTGCTTTTCAGCGCGTGCGCAACCTTGGCGCCCATCTCGTCGATGCTAGCTAAATTCGCCTTCACGTCCAGGTCCGGGTACGCAAGTATCCTCGCAAGGTTGAGCGCGTGCTCGGCAAGCTTGGTATGGTCGTCTGCCGACACCACGTGCCTGACCACGCAGTCCTGCCAGTCACGTACCGCAGAGTCGATGTCTAGGCCGCCGGCCATTTGCTCATTACCCCTCTTGCGCATATATTTATGTTCAAAGGCGCAGTGGCCGCCGTGCGTGCGTGAGGATGATATAAAGAATCATGTCATAAAATTGAAAAACTACGATAAATAGCGAATAAATTAGCTTTTAGATAATTGCTTGCATTTAAAGATAATTCAAAATACTTGCAAGCGTTGGAAAATTCAACTAAATGCTTTTATTCAAACCTTCTCGCTCTGACCTCCATGAATGCAGACAGTAAAGCAAAGACTTTACTTCGTTCCAAGGTCACTTTGTTGGGTCTAGTTGCTGTCGTTGCAGTACTAGTCGCCCCGACGGTGGCAGGTACTGCGCTGGCCTACAAAGAAAATGACCCTGCCGTGCCATTTCACTGCTGGCAGACAAACGAGGACAAGACTTTAAAAAAGACAGCCGACGGAGATCTGATTCCATGTGAGATTAATACGGGCGACAACGCGTGGATGCTGACATCCTCTGCGCTCGTGCTCATGATGACACCCGCAGGATTGGC
>DASUXB010000123.1:0-17508 GCA_036378195.1 Nitrososphaera sp. | reverse complement strand
GACAAGTGCGGAAAACCTGCACGACCCGCTCAACATCGGCTCGCTCTCGCGCTTGGTCAGAGACGCAAGGATATTCAAGGCCAAGATAAGGGCCGCAGTCTCTGACGGCAGGCTGGCAAGCGACGTGACGTGGCTTCCTTCCCGGGTGGAGTCGCGAATCCGCAGGCTAAAGGCAAAAGAGCTCGACGCGCTTTTGGGCAGGACGGGTGTCTACCCCATACCGCTTGGGCGCGCTGGTGACAACGAGGATTTCGAGATATTCGCAGAGGACCTCGACGGCAAGCTGACGATAATAACAGGCAAGAAAGAGTCCGGCAAGTCGCACCTGTCAAAACTGCTCGTAAAGACGCTCGTGCAGCACGGCGCGTTTGTGGTGGTGTTTGACCTAAACAACGAGTACAGCGGCTTGCGGTGGAACCGCGACGGCACTCCCTCTCAGGTGCACGACAGGGTGATGGTGCTGGAGCCGGGAAAGGGATTGCAGTTTTCGCTCGACTATTGCGGAAAAGCCGCGGTGGCAGGGATGCTAAAAAACGCGCTCGACATTCCGGCCGCTTCGATGCGCGAGTTTTTCAGGATTTGGGACTGGATGGAGAACAAGCGTACGCTCGGCATAGAGGCGATAGGCAACGCGATTAACACTTGGAACATCAACGAGCTTGTGCGCGACGCGCTTGTTTCAAGGTATCACTCTATCCAGCAGTCGCGACTGTTTACCGACAACGGATCGGGCTTTCGCTTCGAGGAGGCCATGAAGGCAGGGGGCGCGGCTATGGTGATAAACATGGGCGAGTCATCGGGGACCACGCGCAGAATGACAGTCGAACTCGTGCTGAGCAAAATAGTCGACCTGCTTGAGAGAAAGGCGATACCGCCGATTTTCCTCTTTGCAGAGGAGGCTCATTTGTACATCCGCGAGACGTACTGGGAGGACCTCATCACGCGCATGAGGCACTTTGGGGTGTACACGACATTTGTCACGAACCAGCCCGACGCCATAAACGACGGGATATACAGGCAGGTGGACAACATTTTCCTGTTCAATTTCACCAACGACTCTGACCTTGACAAGATAGCCAAGGTGTCCCTTGCAGACAGCGACACGATACGGTCCATCGTCAGGACGCTGCCTCAGAGGCAGTGCCTTGCCATCGGCAAGGCGGTGTGCGACCTGCCGGTGGTAGTCAAGGTGGCCGCTGCCGAGGTGCTTGCCCTCGGCGAGACAAAAAGGTTCTTCAAGAAAAGGGTCGGCTAGACCATGCTGGACTGGCTGCGCTTTTTAGAGCCAATATCGACTGCCTCGCCCACATTTGAGACGAATATCTTGCCGTCGCCGGCAGAGCCTGTGCTTGCGGCGTCGAGTATCGCCTTGATGACCTTGTCGACATCCCCGTCGTCTACGACGGTAATGACGTTAGCTCTAGCGGAAAATTCTGCGGTGTGCGAAGAGGTGCCCCTGCCGCCTGCCACCTTTGGCTTTTCACCCTTGCCCCTTCCCTTTGCGTCAAGAATCGTAGAGCCGCCCACCCCCGCCTTCTTGAGCGCGTCGTTCACGGCGCTGACCTTTTCGCTGGCGATAATTGCCTCTATACGCTTCATGGCTCGTTCTAAAGGAGGTTACAATATAAGGTTTTCAAACAATTATTCATGGCAAGTTCAAAATTACCTGCAAGCGCGTATGCAGTGCAAATATCATAAAATCTACAAAAATAATATAACATATCAATCAACTGTGTTTTGATTTTGTTGCAAAGATGCTACAGCAGGCTCTCTTGCGATTAATCAGCAGCCGTTCCGGCGAGCCCAGTCCTGGCTTGCGAACTCGCTCGTGCCGCACTGCCTCTTGTCTATCTGGACAAGCTTGTTGTCAAGCAGCTCCTGGTTGAGGTTGTGTGACGAGCAGTACACCTCTCCGACGAGGTTCTTGCCATTTATCTTCTTGGAATTGTCTTGGTCTACTAACACCGTGCTTCCAAAGCACAGGTTTTGCGTGTACGAGACGGCCTTGTCGTAGTTCTTGTCGCTCTTTGCAGGCGCCTTTGTAAGCGAGAGGTCTACCTTGTAGGTGTCCTTGCCCACCTGGACATAGAGTGTATCAGGGTCGGCTACCCTCACACCTATTCCCTCGAAACACGCGCCCGAGCACTTCATGTTCTCAACTGGCTCCCCGGTGTTCCCAGAGGAAGAAGCGGAGACCAGCGAAGTGGTTGCAGCCGCGTTATTGGCCCCCTTTGTTTGCTCCTTGAACCTCCACTCGGCCCCGCCGTCTGGCACGCGCTGCCACGTCCGCGAGTCGCCGCTACGGTCCACAAGCGTTGGAGTCCTGTCCACCACCTTGCCAGAGCCGTCAACCAGAGAGACTGATTCGGCGCTGTTGTAGAGCTTTTCTCCGCTTATCTCAAGGACGTAGAACTGGCCGGCGCCTACCACGGTCTCTGGAGGGATTGCTATCGTGGCTGGCCTGAACGACGTTTTTATCTTGAAACCATCTATAGAAATGTCGCCCGAGGTTGGGTTGTACAGCTCTATCCACTCGCCTCTGCTGTCGCTGCCCTTGGGGTTAGATTCTACCTCGTTTATCACGACGCCTGCGGTCTGGGCATGTGCGCTGGCGACAAGGCCGATGCTGCCAACCCCACTGACAGCCACAAGGACAGCCAACAACAGCGCAAAGAAGCCGGATTTACTGGTGGACATTTAGGTCTGCGTGCTACCCTTTTCCACTCCATGCGCTATATTAACACTTATGAATACAGTCTCTATGTCCGGGAAAGTTTTCTATTTGCATAGGCGCGCTTTAGCCTGCTCAGGCCAAACGCGAGGAGCGCCACGGCGGCTATTGCTATCACCGCCTGGACTGCCGAGACGACTATCCTCGGGCTCTCTTTCATGACGACATCGAGAGGAGCAACGGCGAGCACGAGAAACGCCGAGACTGCCAGCACCATGACCCACATTGCCACTATAAAGAGTTCCAGATTCATGTGCGTGTGTGCTACCTCATCACCACAAAGTAGTACTGGAGCGCGATCGTTGCAAAGGCAAGGAGCGCCGAGAACGTCGAGAGCCAGAATATCTTTTTTGCTATGTCTTTTTCAGAGAGCGGGCCGTCTGCTAGGATGAGGCGCACGAGAGTGGCCGGAGCCGCCCTGTCAGAGGATGCGGCAAGCCTATAGTCGTCAAGGAGCGTCACCGGCCTGGCCTTTACCTGCCGGTGCTCCACTATGCGCTTGACGCTGGAGAGGAAGAGAAACGAGTTGACTACCGCCGGCAAGAGCGCGACCACGCCTATTATCTCGGCCTTGCCGGCTATGGCCAGCGCGCCGTACATGGCGCCGAGGAGAAGCGTACCAGAGTCGCCGGGGAATATCCTGCTGGGGTACTTGTGGAATTTAAAGAACGCAAGCGACGCAAAGAGCAGCGGGAGCCCCGCAAGGAACACGTCGGTGCTGCCGAAAATCGCAATCGCCGCAAGCAAAGGCACGGTGGCTATTGCGACAAAGCCGCTTGCCACGCCGTTCAGGACGTCGATAGAGTTGACGGTGTTGCCGGCAATCGGAATTATGACGAGTATCAGCGGGATGTAGAGCAGGGGTATGAACGCTTTACCAAAGACGAGGTTCAGGCTGTTTGCATGCACTCCAAGGACAATTATGGGCACGGCGGCCACAATGAGCGCCGCCGGCTTGAACCAGCCGGGCATAACCTTCTTGTCGTCGATATAGCCCACGGCAAACGCTATCGCAGTCGCGGCAAGGATTGCAAGGACCGCATAGTTCATCGTGACTGCAAAGAGCACGAGCTCTGCCGCGGCAATGCCTGCCATCAGCACCGGCCCGGCAGGGCGGGGCACGGGAGGCTTGCCGGGCTTGTGGTAGTCCTGCACCACCTTGCCCTTTGCAACAAGCGACCTTATCGCAAGAGGCATCAGGAAATAGATTGAAAGGAACGATATTGCAGACACTATTGCGGCGTACGCAAGCACCTCGTAACCGGAAACGGCAATCACTGTGCATTTCTCCTTGCAAGCTGTGCCTTTATCTTTTCGGCCACGGCCGGCCCTATCTTTGGTATGGAAGCCAGCTTTGCCTGCGGCGCCTTGGCCACCTTTGGCACGTCAGTCAGTCCGGCGCCATAGAGCGCCCTTGCGCGCACCCGGCCTACCCCTTCGAGGGCTACAAGCGGAATGAGCTCCTCCTTTATGCCGTAGCGTATGCGGGTCCGGAGCGCGTACAGCTCTGACAGCACGTCCTCGCGCCCCAGAAGCTTGGCCACCTCGTAGAGCGAATACGCAAGCCATTCGCCGGTCTCGACCATCCTGTGCATGTCGCCCGGCTCGACTCCCATCCTGTCGCCAAGCGACCTGTCGGCGGCCTCCTCCACCCACTCGGCAAGCGCCCAGAAACTTCTTGAACAGTCGTACTCGCTCACGTCGTACAAAAGCTCGTCGCGCCTTTCCTGCAAGAGCAGGCTCAACTCCTCCGGATCTTTTTTGCGCAACGAAAGCTTTGGGTAAAAGTCTGGGCTCTGCGTGACAAGGTGCAAAAAGCCGAGCAGGTGCTTGCACCTGCCCTTTTCCACTTTGTTCAGCGCACTGCGGAAATCTACAGCGGTCTGCGGGTCTATGTACAAAAGCGACGTGCGCTTGCCAAACTCGGTTGCGATATAGCGCTCGTTTCTTGCCTTGACGAGCTCTTCAGATTCCAGGTACTCTAGCGCCGACTCTACCTTGAACTGGACAGTGGCGCTCCTGTACTGCCGGGCAAATAGCGTGCTTGCAAACACTTCCATTATCGCTGGTTTTTTCATTCCCGGGACGGACGCTATCGTCGAGAGGAGGTGGAACCTTATCGCCCTATCTCCGGCCAGCTGCGACCGGAGAGGCTCCGGCGTGCCCAGGACATAATGATCGTATATTTCCTCGCCGCTTGCCGTTGTTGATTCAGAAACTATGATGGCCTCGCCGGCAGTATCGTACTTGGGCCTGCCGGCTCTGCCGCACAATTGCTTGTACTCCATGACGCTTATCGGCACGTTTCCGCCGTACTCGGCGTCGTAGCGCAGGATGCTTGCCACGACGACGCGGCGCGCAGGCAGGTTCACGCCTGCTGCAAGCGTTGGCGTAGCCGTCAATAATTTCACGACACCGCTCTTGAACGACTCCTCCACTATCCTGCGGCTGGAAGGCGCAAGGCCGGCGTGGTGGAACGCGACTCCCTTTCCCACGAGTTGTGCCAAAGTCCGCGTGAGCTCGGCATCGTCGCCCCTGTCGAGGAGTTCTGCCGCCGCTTTTGCGGCAAGCTCTTTACCATCCTTGTCGAGGCGCTTGTACACGCCCTCTGCGGCCTTTGCCGCAAGCGATGACGCCCTCTTTCTTGTTTCTGCAAATATCAGCGCCTGCCCGCCGTTGTCAAGCGCGTCGATTGCAAGGTCGACTGACGCGGACGCGCCGCCGGCCTGCACCCGGAAGGTCCGGCCGTCTCCCATGCGCACGCTACCATACTCATAGACGCCCTCGACGAGCTTTGTCGGGCGCCAGCGGCTTTCCACCAGCGCGCAAGAGAGCCAGTCGGATATTTCGTCCGCGTTTGACACGGTTGCGGAAAGCGCGACTATTTGCGCGTCAGGATACATCTTGCGTATCCGGGTAAGCATCATTTCAAGCGTAGGACCGCGCTCCCTGTCGCCGATGAGGTGGACCTCGTCTGTCACGAACAGCCCCACCTCGCCAAGCCACTCTACGCCGTGGCGAAAGAGCGTGTCCATCTTTTCGTTTGTGAGCACGATTACGTCTGCAAAGGCAAGCTCTTTGCCGGATGAATCATAGTCGCTTGTTGCCACCATGACCTTTGGCTGCCTGCCAAGGCCGAGGTCAATCCCTTCAAGGGCCTTCAGGTCTGACGCCTTTTCATTTGCAAGGGCCCGCAGGGGCGTCAGATAGACAGCCTTTTTGCCCTTCTTTAGCGCAGTTGCAATTGCCATCATTGCCACGAGCGTCTTGCCGCTTGCAGTCGGCGTCGTGACAAGCACGCTCTTTCCGTCGAGTACGCCTGCGGCCACCGCCTTTTCCTGCGGAGGGTACAGCGATTCGTAGCCAAGGCTTGCCAGGATGGCCTTTACGATGTCAGGCATTGTCTGCATATGTGTATGTGGATTGTTATCGTGCCGTGTTTTATTTTAAGTGTCGCAGTTCCAGAGAGAGCCACTTTATGTAATTTCGCTCTGTCCTGCGCACGTCAATTATTGCCTGCTCGCACAGTGCCTTTGCCTGCGCCCTGTTGCGCAGCCAGCGTTCCCGGTGCCAGTGACGGAGAAGGTAGTACGGCTGCTCGTCCAGCATTTCGGCAGGCAGGCGGGCGACAGCCCAGATATCGCAGGCTTTTTCACCGTGCGGCACGCCGTTTTCTCCCTGCAAAAGGTGCGTCAGCTCGTGCGCAATGGTCAGGCGCCCGACGTTTGGCTGCAGTGAAATTTGCTTTGGTGTGGTCCAGCCCCGTGCCGTGCCCAAAAGCCGCGTCCCCCTGCGGATATAGCCGCACTTTATTTCATCGTCTTTCAGCTCGGGAAACAAGGAATAGACATGCAGCACTCGCTCCTGAAACTCGCCGGAAAATTTTGCAGCCGCCACCCGGGTGAACCTGAGCAAGCCTAGGCTTTGGCCCAGAACCCGGGCCTTCTTTCGTATATCCTGCCTTCGCGGTTGAACTTGCTTATCTGCGTCCTTGCCTCCTCGTCTGTGAACCTGCCTGTTTTCACGAGCTCTGCCACGAGGTTCTTATCCTCGACCTCGTTGTTGTCAGGGCCGGAAATCCCGTTGAATACCTCCATGAACAGTTTCTGCTTTGACACCTCGCTCTGCGGCTTGCCGTACAGGACGCCGACGTCCATCTTGCCGGTGTTGACGTCAACGCCGGCGGTCTTTAGCATCTGATCGACGAGGTAAATCGCCCTCTTGGCGTCGTCGGCTTCCACGTGGTCCTTGAGCAGAATCCTTGCGCGGGCAGTAGCGAGCCTCACCAGACCCTCCAGCTGCCTCGGGGTGACTGTAATCATGCCCTCCGACTCGGCCTTTCTCATGTCCATGTAATAGCTCCTTATGATGTCAATTGCCTCCGACGTCAGGACAGGCTCGCGGCCCTTGGCGTACGTCAGGTACTTGGAAAACAGGTCTATTTCGATTGCAGGCTTGGCCGCGTGCGCTACGTCCTTGTGGATTTCGAGGATGTGGCTTGCAATCAGGTTGTCCTTGTCCTTTTCAGGGATGTCCCTGACTATGAATATCAGGTCGAATCTGGTCAGTAATGGCACGGGCAGGTTCACGTTTTCCGTGATGTTCTTGTACGGGTCGTACTTGCCGTACATCGGGTTTGCCGCTGAAAGTATCGACGTCCTTGCGTTCAATGTCGCCACAATGCCACCCTTTGCGACCGAGCAGGTCTGCTGCTCCATGACCTCGTGGAGCGCCGAGCGGTCCTCCGGCTTTATCTTGTCAAACTCGTCTATGCAAACGAGACCCTGGTCGCCCAGAACCACGGCTCCTGCTTCGAGCATCATGATTCCGGACTTGTCGCGGATGACTGCGGCGGTAAGTCCTGCGGCTGTAGAGCCCCTGCCGGATGTGTACAAGCCTCTGGGCGCGATTTTTGCCGCAAATTTCAGCATCTCGGATTTCGCAGTACCGGGGTCTCCCACGAGGAGCACGTTGATGTCGCCCCTGCGGGTGGAACCGTCCTCAAGTTTCTTGGTGACAGAGCCTACAATCAATAACAGAATGGATTCCTTGATTACCTCCTGCCCGTAGATGTGAGGCGCAAAAGACGCGACCAGTTTTTCATAGGCGTCCGGCTTGCTCCCTATCGCCTGTATCTGGCGCTCGTCCTCGGTGCTTATCGCAATTCTCTCGACCGTGCGGGTGTCCTTGCTCCCCGCCCTGCCTCCCAGGTACTCTATGTTGTTCCCCTCCATTCGCAGGCGGAAGAGGCTCGTCTTTGCCTGCGGCGCCAGCTGCTCCTGCTCGATGCGTATGATGCCTGTCAGCATTATCCTGTCGCCGGGCCTGCACTGGTCCACTAGGTCGCCCATCACGGTGACTTCTACGTAATGAGGCAACTGCCCCGCCGGCAGGTCTTCAGGCAGTTCTTGCAGGCGCACCATCTGGAAATCGATGAATATGCTGTTTTCAGGGTCCATGTCGAGCTCTTTTTCGCCGCACGCGGAGCATTTTGAAGGCTTTTTCAGCACGAGCCCCTTCAGCGTCGCTTCGGTGACTGCGCCGCAGTTTGTGCACTTGTATGCCACCTTTTTTGCAAGAGGCTTGACCTCCGACGAGCGCACCACCATTCCGGACACGCTGACCAGCTTGTCGATAAGGTCGGCGTTTATGTCCCGCAGCCCTTTCTGGACGGTATAGTTGCCTATCCTGACCTTTATCCTGTCGTGGATCTCTTGCTCATAGTCGTGGTGTATCTCGCGCAGGATTGCAAGCGCGGCCTCGTTGAACGCCTCCAGCATCTCGTCCGGCTTGTGTGTCAGCTGCTTTGCAAGGTCTGGACTATACGAGTCAAAGTCTATGTAATCTACAACGAGCGACTGGACGCCGGACGCCATCATGTTGTTGATGCGGTCGAAATAGCGGTAGTTGCCTTCCCTGTCCTTGAACGCCTGCAGGAACTCTTTCAGGTTGTCCGCAAGGGCCGCCGATGTTGTTTGTTGTTGCTCAGCCAAACTTTTTCAAAACACCCCTCTTGAATTTCATCGACGCCTCGTGTATCGTGCGATACAGCTCTTTTTCCTCTGCGGCAAGCCTGCCTTCCAGCTCTGCCGACAGCGGAGACGCGGCTGCAAGTTTCACAATCTTTTCCAGCCGCGACGCGACAAACGTGTTTAATGATACTGCCAAATTTTCGCGCTCGCGCTCCCTCAGCGTGTCGAGATGGTCGTTTACCCGCACGTAAAAGTCGACGTCTATCCCTGACAGGTCGTGCGGCCTTGCGATGCGCTCCCGGTTCAGAGTCCTTGAAATGTAGCCGGCGTTGTCGTTTGACTGGATCTCGATTGCGCCCTGCTCTGAAAGTATCTTGGCGACCCAGCGCGGGAGCGTGGACATGTCGCCTTCTTTGGCATCGACTGCGACTGCGCCGACTGCCAACTTGACGTCCCGCTTGTAGGAAATCCTGACATCCTCGTTCATGTAGCCGACGTGATAGGCGTCCTGTATAGCTTCAATGCTGCTGTCTGGAGGCGAGTCGGCCATTGTCGGCAAATTGTACAAGCTAGTGTTCAGTTATATCTTTTGTCAGAACAGTTTTAGCTGAGCTCTCAGCTAGCTTGCGCGAGCTGTGGTAAAATCAAGCTTTTCCCTGGCAGCAATCTATTAATCCTTTGCCAGAGCTGAAAAGAGTTGTTTGTCGTCGTCAACAGCGGGAGCAAAAAAGAGCGACCTTGCCAGCCTGATGTGGACTGAAAAGTACCGGCCGCAGAAACTTGAGGACGTTGTCGGCCAGAAGGACATCATAAAGGGCATTTCAAATCTTATAAAAGGCCGCGACCTGCCGCACATGCTGTTCTCCGGGCCCGCCGGCGTGGGCAAGACCACGGCCGCGCTCTGCATAGTGAAGGAGCTGTTCGGTCCAAGTTGGAGAGACAACGTGCTCCAGCTCAATGCGTCCGACGAGCGCGGGATAAAGATGGTGCGCGAAAAAGTCAAAGAGTTCACCAGATGGGGCTCTCCTACCGGCGAGCAGGAGACAAAAGAGCTCTTTAAAATAATAATCCTAGACGAGGCCGACGAGATGACATCGGAGGCGCAGACTGCCCTGCGCAGGATGATGGAAGACGGCGCAAGGACTACTCGCTTTATCATCATTTGCAACTATTTGTCGCAGATAATCGAGCCCATACAGAGCAGGTGCGTCGTTTTCAGGTTCACGCGCCTGCCAAAGGAAGTGGTGCTAGAGCACATGGAAGAAATTGCAAAGAAAGAACAAGTCAAGTACGACGAAAAAGCCCTTGCCCACATCTACGAAGCCACGGGCGGGGATATGCGCCACTCGATAAACATCATGCAGGCAGCTGCAGGCATGGGCGCGATAAATTCCGCCAACGTGACTTCTGCAATCGGATTGTCGGGCAGGTCCAAGGTGGGCGACGTGATGAAGCTTGCCCTTGCCGGCAAGTTCAACGACGCCCGCGCAAAACTCTTGGAGCTGACGCAGGTGTACGGCATGTCTGAGGGCGACTTTATGAAATATGCAAGCCAGGAGGCGTACGAAATGAAGCTGGAAAACCCCGGCGAGCTTGCAGAGGTCATGGCCGAATACGACTACAGGCTGGCTTCGGGCGCGCACCCGGAGATACAGATGGCCGCGCTCTTGGCAAAACTTGGAAAACTGGGCAGCAGTAGCAACAAGAAGGACTCTGGCTAGTTATTAGTATTCTTCCTCAAACTCTTCGCCCGACTCTTCTTCCTCTACTTCCTCAAAGTCCTCTTCGAGCTCCTCGCGCTCTTCTGCGCTCTTGTAGGGAAGGTCGGCTTCGCCGGGCGCGCCGCATACGGGGCACTTGAACTCTATCGTCTGGCCCTCAAGGTCGAGAGGGAATTCCTTCTGGAATACCTCGTCGCATTTCGAGCACACAAGCGTAGTCTGTATGTTGTCTTGGCTGAACTTGTGCGCCTGCACCCGGAAAGAAGTGTTGGCCAATATTCGACTTGGTATAGGAATGCTGCTTTTTTATAAGCGTTCGTGTCCCCGCCTCGGGCATCTCGTGCAGGAACGCGGGTCAGTGATGGCTTACCAGATAAGGTTGCAATGACGTACTTGGTAAGTTATTACTACTGCATTTAAATACCATCGCCCCTTTTATAATGGCATGACAATTACCAGAACCGTCAAGAAAATAGTAAACAGCGTCGCGACGATGGAAGGCGAAGGCTTTCTCGTCAACAGATCGTTTCCCACGAACGCGCTGATGCAGTTCGACCCGTTCCTGCTCCTCGACGAGATGGGCCCAAAGGAGTACGGGCCGGGAGAGGCCAAGGGCGCGCCGGACCATCCCCACCGCGGGTTTGAAACCGTCACCTACCTGCTTGAAGGCAGCTTCCAGCACAAAGACTCTAACGGCAACGCTGGCCGGCTTGGGCCCGGCGACGTGCAGTGGATGACTGCCGGCGCAGGCGTGGTCCACTCGGAAATGCCTGAAAAAGAGTTTGCCAAAGTCGGAGGCCGGCTGCACGGGTTCCAGCTGTGGGTCAACCTCCCAAAACAAGACAAGATGACAAAGCCCCGCTATCAGGATGTCCGCTCGGCGGATATACCGGTCGCAGGCGCAGAGGGTACAAGCGTGCGCGTGATAGCAGGCGAGGCGCTTGGCAAAAAGGCCGTCATCGACACGCGCACTCCGATAATGTACCTGCACTATACACTAAAGCCGGGCGCAAAGGTCGAGCAGCAGGTGCCCCGAGAATACAACGCGTTTGCGTACGTGGTCGAAGGCGAGGGCGAGTTTGGGAGCAAGAGAGCAAGGCGCGGTCAGATGGCGATATTTGAGCGCGACGGCGACAGCGTGGAAATTGCCGCCCCAAAGGACGCGGCCTCTGACCTGAGCGTGCTCCTGATAGGCGGAGTCCCGCTGAACGAGCCGGTCGCCCGGTACGGGCCGTTTGTCATGAACACGCAGGAGGAGATCTACCAAGCCATAGAGGACTATCAGCAAGGGAGGTTTGGCAAGATCGGCTTTTAGGCTGCTGCAGGCTGGCTAGGTAGCTCCGGCCGCAAGGGCCCGTTCGGCGTCCTGCTCGCCTTCTTTTATCAATTTCTTGATTGTGGCTATCGAGAAATCGGCGTCTTCGAATATGAACGGGACATCCTCCTTGCGCTCTATTTTCACCACGTTTTCGATTATCGCCCCGCGCGCGCGGGCGACGCGCTGGTACCTCTTTTCAATCTTGGCGAACCTGTCCTTCTTGCCGTCGTCGTCGAGTGGCATGTCGCTGATTAACTCGTACATGTCGCGCAAAAGCTCCAGGTAGCGCTTCACCGCTTTTGACATCTTGATGTTGTGCTCGGTCCTGTCGGCGTACATGATGTCCCTTGCCCGGTGCAGCGAGTCAACCATGCTCTCCGGCAGGCGGTCCTGGTACTTGGGAAACAGGTTGACAATATAGACGCGCTTGTCGCTTCTTGGCGACTGGGCTATCACTTCGCGAAGGGGCGTGTTGCTCATCAGGCTCCCGTCCCACAGGTAACGGCCGTCCACCTTTGTCCACGATATCCCGTAAAACGGATAGCCAGCGCAGGCGACCAAGCGTTCTACAGTCATGCGCTCGCGGTGGCTGTCAAACACCACGGAATCGCTCTTTTGTATGTCAGTCGCAGTCACTATGAGCCGGGGCAGGCTGCGGGTGGAGAGCTTTTCAAAGTCGATGTAGCTTCCAAGCGTAGATTTCAACGGGCCCAAGTCGTACAAATGCGGCGAGTTTGGCAGAAACGGCCACGTTGGCGCAAACATCCTGGCGTTGCCGTACGTCGCGCTATACATCCACGCGGCCACGCTGCGCGCCGAGTCTGAGAGCATGATTGGAGTCACGTACTCGGCGATATGCAGCCAGAAATCTTCAAGGTCTTTTGCAGGCTGGCCGGTCTTTGAGCCGGCTATGATGCCGGCGTTGATGGCACCTATCGACGTGCCGGCGACGATGTCGAATTTTACGCCGTGGCGCTCCAGCACCTTGTACACGCCGCACTCGTACGCGCCAAGCGACCCTCCGCCCTGCATGACAAGGACGGTCTCAAAGGCATGTTCAAGATCTTCTTTGCCAGAATTGCTCAACGTCTTACTTATCTGCTCTTCGCGCTATAAAGGGTACGCCCTGGGCAGGCAGGCGCGTTTGGGTAAAATTATTTATCAACACAGAAATTTATCCCGGAACGTGGAAGAAGAGAAAAACCCAAAACGCTACAAGATTCTTTTGGCCGCTGTCGTTCTGATTGCAGGATTTTTCGCGGCGACTTTTGCAGCCAGCAGCAGCCTGACAAGCAACGCCTCTGCCCAGATCGCGCCAGCAGGAAACGACAAGATGGCAGGAGAAGGAAGAGGAGAAGACTCTGACGGTTTCAGGCTCGGCGTCTGCCAAGGTGCAGCCCGACAAGGTCCAGCTTGTTTTTGCAGTCGACACCAGAGAAAAGACTGCTAGGACGGCACTTGACTCTAACGCGGCAACCATAAACGCGGTCCTTGATGCCCTTGAAGCGGCAGGGGTCAAGAAGAACGAAACTAGCACCGCGGATTTCAACATCAACCCTGTCTACAACTATTCCTCGCGGGGAGAGTTGCAGAACCTGACCGGCTACACGGTGACCAACTCGGTGCTTGTGTCGAGCTCCAACCTCAACAGTGTATCAAGGTGGATCGACGCGGCGGTAAGCGCGGGGGCCAACAGGATAAACGGCGTCTATTTCCAGCTGTCGGCTGAAAAGGCGGCAGAAATGCGCGACGGCCTGATAACAAATGCAATCAAGGACGCCCGGAACAAGGCGGACCTCGCGGCAGGCGCGGTGGGTCTGAAGGTCGTCGGGGTAAAGTCGATGACGGTAAACGACTACTATGGGTACGTCTCTGGCCCGTACGCATCAAAGTTCACGCTTGCAGTCGCGGACCCAAGCGCCACGCCGATAATCGCTGCAAATCAGGACGTCTCTGCCAGCGTAAACATAGTCTACCTGCTCGGGTGACGGGTAGGCAGAGCATTTTCTTTTTTTCCTGAAAAACGGTTCCTAATGGCCCGGGTCTATACCTGCTTGGCGTCCTTGCACGGCTAGGCGTCAGGGCAGAAATAGGTGCGCTCCAGGTACTTGGGCGTGCCGCTCTGGTAGTAGGGTTTTACCCAGCGGTCATCTCCCTTGAGGTAGCCAGCCTCCGGGTCCGAGCCTTCTGGCCCTCTTTCGTTGACAATCGACCGGAAATAATAATGCATGAACAGCCTCATGAACTCGCTCAGATAGACGTCTGCGGCGTACTTGCTTCCGCGGATCACCAGCATGTTTTCGTCGTTGTTCTTGGTCGACGCGTCGCTAAAGTTTGCCGAGCCGGTTATCACCACGGGGTCGCTGCCAAGCGGGTCTATGAGCATGTACTTTGTGTGGACGTACTTGACATGTTCGTTGAACCCTGTAAGGTGTTCCTGGAGCCACCTCTCAAAGGTGTTCTCAGGTATCAGGCTTCCCACGACTATCCTGTTGAACTTGTTTTCGCGCAGCGCCTGCATATGGTCGTCTGGCGCCTCTAGGAGCATGTAGCTTAGGTCGGTCCTGCTTGCAAGCGCCTGCTCGAACAGCTTGTTGACGCCAAAGGCCGCGGTAAAGAACACGGGCGCGCCGATGTTCATGCGTGAAGCGTACCATTGCAGCGCGCCAAGGCCGATTCGCGGGCTAAAGATTTCGATGACTGCATCCTCCGGCGGGTCTGTGGCCGGGACGGGCGAGTTGCTGTCGTCCCACTTGCGGAGCGCCTTGGCGTCAGGGTCGCCGTAAAGCTGTTTCCAGTATTCCAGATATGCGCTAGCCACGTCCTTTCTGCGCACGATGTGGCCGACGTTAGAGTGGCCGAAAATCCCTCCGCGAGTAATGTTGGTAGAGCCTGTCCAGACCTGCACGGGCTCGCCGTCATGCAAGAGCACAATGAACTTGTTGTGCGATATGTACGAGGGGTCCTTTGTACGCCCCTTGGTGTTTGCGGCCCCTATCCCGGCGCTGTCCAGGGCGTCGGTGTTGGCCTTCCACGGCCCTTGCGGATAGTCGGGCGACTCGTTCTGGCCTTTCCTGTCGTCAAACACTACGAGGACGTCGGCCCCGCGGTCTATTGCCGCTTTGAACTCTTTAAGGACGGGCTGGTACTGGAACTCGTACACCGCCGCGCGCAGGCCCCAGCTTGCGTCCTGCGCCTGCTGTATGAACGCCACCATCGCCTCTTCCAAGCCCCGGGACAGCCACGTGTACGCGGCCTGGCCGGCCTCGTCCGGCCTTTTGCCGGGGAACTTTTTCTCATAAGCCTGTGAGCCGGCAACGCCGCGGTTAAAGTATATCGCATGATCGCCTACGTCTTCGCTTTCCATGGAAAAAGTTACTGACACGTCCTCCGATTCGGTCAGGTTTCCCGGCTGGCCGCGCATGGCCACCACCCTGTACGTGTACCTGTGCCCCTTGCGCGCGGTATAGTCGCCCCACAGAAAAGCCTGCACGGGGTGCTCGTTGGTCGGGACCAGAGCGCCTCTAGGCAGATTGGCGTTCTTGAATGCCTTGAAGCCTTCCAGCCAGTCAAGTTTATCGCCATTGTCGTGGTCGGTGCGCTGTATGCCAAAGCCGAACACGCCGGCCGTACGCGCGCTGTCCATGTTTATCCCAAGCAAAACCACGTAGGTTCCTGCGACGGCTTGGACTGACATCGGTCCGCTTCTGCCTATAGCCCTCAATAGTGCTATCCCCTATTCCGGGCAGAAAAAGATTTTGTTTGTAGAAAAGGTGAGGCACGTTGTTTAGAGACTAGTGGTCCTCAACGTCAATATCGGCTCTTTTGCCCGTCGCAGGCTTTTCAAGATCTGCACGGGACTTTCTTGCAGACTCTATGGCCTTTTTGCGCCTCGGCTGCAGCCAGAGCACGTACGCCGAGCCGGCAAGATAGACTGCAAGCAGCGCCACCTGCGCCACCACTGTCTCCAGAGTCGGGTGGATGCCGGTCATTGCCGCGAGGTTGATGTCAAGGCGCGGTATGGCTGCAACGTGCGTGGTCTCAAGCAAGCCGATTTCCTGGAACTCGCGCACCGCGTTTCCCATGAACGCGATTGACATGTACGCGCCCACGCCCATCGTGAGCCCAAACAGCACGCGCAGCGGGAGCTTTTTGCCCAGCTTGCGCACGAGAAAAGTCACGCCGATTATTATGCCCAGGCCGATGAACAGGCCGGCGGCAACGTAGAGCTCCATGTATTTCGCGTATGACAGCATGGCCTGGTAGAACAGCACGGTCTCAAAGCCCTCCCGGTACACGGTAAAGAAGGACAGCATGACAAAGACCATGACGCTCCCGGTCGTAGTCGCCTTCCACACCTTGGCCTTGACAAACTCTATCCACTTTTTCGTCTCGACCTTGTTGAGTATCCAGAAACTGACCCAGAACAGCACGCCCACCGCAGAGATGCCGGCCACAGCCTCTATGATGGAGGCGTTTGCGCCAGAGATCTCGATGAGGAACTGGGCGGCAAACCACGTTGCCGCAGTGCCGGCAAACGCAAGGACGATGCCGTAATAGACGTGTTTCTTGAAGCGTTCGTTCCTCGACGCTTCAAGATAGGTGAGGATGGCGCCTATTATGAGCGCTGACTCTAGACCTTCTCTGAATATTATAGAAAATGACGTCGAAAACGCTATCGCAGGCGCAAGCGAGCCGGTGCCCGTAACCAGTCGCTCAGACTCGTCAAGGCCGGCCCTTATCTCCACGGCCTTTGCCGCGACCGGCTCGTACGGCGAGTCTGCCTGCATCAGGTTGCGGAGCTCGGCAAACTTGATCTCCATCTCTAGCGTAAAGTCGGGGTTTATTGGCCGCAGAGGTAGCTCGATGTTTTCATAGCTGTCAAGGTACGCCGAGCGCGATGCCTGTATAGCCCCCTTGACGTCGCCGTCGCGGTATATCCTGAGCGCGTCGTCCAGCTTTGTCCTTATCTGGTCTATGTTCTGGCGCACCTCTTCCTTGGAAGAGTCTGTCGCGTCGCCCCGCTGCTTTAGCGGGCCAGAATACGCCCCGAATCCCTGGCTCAGCTCCTGAATATTGGCAAAAGAGCCGGATGCTGCGGTCTGCGCTGTGTAGCCAGGATCATTCTTGAGGAACCCCTCTACGGTCTGCAGATTGGCAAGTATGGCGTTTACGTGGGCCTGTATGGCCGAAGGAGACTCGTGCGCCTGGATCTTTTCGCGCAGCTGCACCCTCATCTGCTGCTCCATGGTGGTCAGCAACGTGGCGTCGTGCTTTTCAAGGGGCGCCTCTAAAAACTCGAAATTGTCAAGGTACGCGGTTATTCCGTCCTGCTCGGCCTGCTTGTAGTCGCCGGACTGCACTTCGCTCACCACCTTTGCAAGGAGCGTCCTTATGGTCGTAAAGTATTGCACATAGCCGCCAGAGCCCTCGCTTTCAGACAGATTCTCCGCCAAGTCCCGCTCTATTGCGGTCTGGAGCTTGGCCACAGAGTCTGCGCTGGCCTTTTGCGCCATCGCGGCATTCATGTCTGAAAAGAACGACTCGATCTCTGTCTTTCTTGATTCTTCCATCGAGCCTACTACCGACTGGTATTTTGCATAGGCCGCATCCACGAGGCCGCCTGCGGTCTGGTAGTCGACGGGCGTCGCCAGTTTATAAGATTGCACCGCATCGCGCAACAGGAATGCCGCCACCTGCGACACGGCGTCCTCGTCCGATGCCTTGCCGGTTTTTGCGCCCAGCGAGTCAAGCAGGGCGTATATC
>DASUXB010000122.1:0-3516 GCA_036378195.1 Nitrososphaera sp. | reverse complement strand
AGTGTTAAAGTGCGATTTCAAAGTGCACGAGCCGTTCTTTGAGCATCATAGTATAGATGTTGAACGTACGAGGATTTCTGAAATAAAGCAGCCATTTGAGCGCCAGCCCAAAGAGCACCAGGATTTCGACCTGTACGGCAGACCGACGGCACTGTACGACGGCTTTGAATTGCAGCGCCTGCTTGCGCCGGCGTTCCAGACAGACGTTCACATCATTTTTACTAACCTGCTAACATGCACCTTTTCAGAAGACGACTGGCGCTACCACGCAAGGGCGGTAGTATGCGGGACGCCGTCTATAATTTCGACTGCTGGCATCGTGGAAGCCCCTGCCAAGCCAAGGGAGTTTTATGCTTCCCAACTTGACACATACTCGCTAAAGAAAAAACTTGCAGGCAGGTTCATCGACTATGGCGACGAAAAGATGACTGAAGTCGCGGTAGGCTATGTGTTGCAGGCGCTGTTTTTCTTTGTAACCGGCGGCGAGCCTTTCTGCGCAAGCGATTCTTGCAGGCTATACAACGCCCACTGGCAGGAGGACCTGATACGCACGCAGGTGGAAAACCCGGCGCTCTGCGCAAGGCACAGGTCGCTTGCCAATAAATTCAACCGCCGGCTCTCTGCAAGGAAAAGGATTTGACCACGCCCAGCTGCTAATATAGATTATCCATTTTTACTAGATATTTATTGCAAATAATTCAATAACATCGATACAAAACCGGCCTCCGAACGGATTATTAAGAGGTCAGCCGAAAATCAGCGTGAACAGTTAGTTTGGCCGAAACCATCCAAAGGCATTACGATGTTGTGATAATTGGCTCGGGCCCGGCAGGATACACTGCCGGCGTTTACACCTCCCGCGCAAAACTTTCAGTCCTCATAATTTCCGGCACGCTTCCCGGCGGCCAGCTGATGACCACAAGCGAGGTCGAGAACTATCCCGGCTTTCCAAGCGGCATATTCGGGCCGGAGCTGATGATGAACATGCGCCAGCAGGCAGAACGCTTTGGCGCAGTCATCGTTGACGACGAAGTAACGCAGGTCGATTTCAAGCAGAGGCCGTTTAGGATAACCACCCACTCTGAAACGTACGACTCTGACGCAGTCATCATTTGTACCGGCGCATCGCCGAGAAAGCTTGGCATACAGGCAGAGCAGCAGTTTGGGGGCAGGGGGGTTTCGTACTGCGCGACGTGCGACGGCCCGTTCTTCAAGGGCGAAGACATTGTGGTAGTCGGCGGGGGCGACACCGCGGTAGAAGAGGCGACGTTTCTGACAAAGTTCGGCAAGTCGGTGAAAATAGTGCACAGGCGCGACTCGCTGCGCGCAAGCGCGATAATGCAGGAAAAGGCAAAAGAGAACCCAAAGATAGAGTTTCTTTGGAACAACGTAGTCACCGACATCAAGGGCGACAAAAAGGTCGCCACAGTGTTGCTAAAGGACATAAAGACCGGCAAAGAGACTACGGTCAAGGCCGGCGGCCTCTTTGTAGCCATCGGGCACGAGCCCAACACGTCGATATTCCAGGGCCAAGTGGAGCTTGACGACAAGGGCTACATGGTGCTCAAGGAAAACACCAGGACAAGCGTCGAGGGCGTGTTTGCGGCGGGCGACGTCCACGACCACCGCTACAGGCAGGCAGTCACCGCCGCGGGCTTTGGCTGCATGGCGGCTATCGACGTCGAAAGGTGGCTTTCTGAAAGAAAGCACAACAACAAGAAAAAGTAGAGGATTAGTTCAGGCTGTAGGCCAGCTTTGACATGTGCTTGGCGTTTTTCAGGGCGCGGTCGTATTCCTGTTCGGTAAACACTCCCTCGCGCACGTAGAGGCTCTTGAACTTGCGGCCGTCGTCTGCGAATATCCCCACGAGCACGCCGGCATCCATCTTTTGCGCGGTCGCAAGCATCGACTCCAGGACAGAGCCCGATGAAGGCCCTACAAGCAACCCCTCTTTTTCTGCAAGCAGTTTTGCCGCGTCAAAGGAGCCCTTGTTGGTCGCGGTGAACCATTCGTCTACCACCGACTGGCGTTTTTTGAAAAGGTCGGGCATCGCAGATTCTTCAAAGTTCCTAAGGCCCTGAAGCAGATGGTTCTTTTGCGCCTGCACCGCCACCACCTTGACGCTCTGGCTCTTTTCCTTCAGGTACGTCGCCGTGCCTGTGATAGTGCCTCCTGTGCCGCAGCCCGTCAGGAAATGCGTGACGGTGCCGTTTGTCTGCTTCCAGATCTCCGGCCCCGTGCTTTCATAATGTGCAAGGAAATTGGCGTCGTTTTCGTACTGGTTTGGCATGTAGTAAATGTCAGGCCGGGGCTTGGAAATTGCTTTTGCAAGCGCGATGCTCTGGTCGGTCCCTGCCCCCACTCTCGGGCACAGATCGTCGGACGTCTCGTGCAGCGTCGCGCCAAGGTGCCGCAGGATGTTTTTCGTCTCGTCGCTCACTTTCTCCGGGATGACTATCTCTACCTTGTAGCCGAGCGCCGACGCGATGCCTGTCAGCGCGATGCCAGTGTTGCCCGACGTAGGCTCGATGATGATGCTCTTGTCCTTTTTCAGTATGCCGCGCTTTTCAGCGTCCTTTACCATCCAGTACGCGGCGCGGTCCTTGACAGAGCCAAACGGGTTGTGCCATTCAAGTTTTGCATACAACTTGACATTCTTTGTCGCAAACGACTTTAGCTCTACAAGTGGTGTCTGTCCGATGCGCTGCACCACGTCTGGGCTTGCGACTGCAGTCATTTTACTTCGCCTTTTTGATTACGAATTCCAGGTCTTTCTGGGTCTTGTTTATGGCCAAAAGCTCGTGGCCGTTGCGCTTGACCCACCTTGAAATGTCCTCTTCGGATTCCGGGTCGTCAGCTACTATCTTCAACACATCGCCGATTGACAGGCGCTCGATTTCCATCTTTGTCCTAAAGACCGGCTCGGGGCAGTAAAGTCCCCTCACGTCGATTGACTTTGTTGGGTTACTGCTGGTACTCATATACTGTTGAACAAGGGTATTGAACAACAGCGTTATATTAAGTGTTTTTTAGGAAACCCTAGGCTTTACAAGATTTTTAAGTCGTGAATAATTTATGATTGCAAAAGGCCACGGGAATATAAAAAATTGCCTATAGAAACACGCTGTTTTTGCCACCTTACAATTCACCTGAACTTGTTTGCAAAACTCATTAATTTTCACACATGCATCTTTTTTCTGACATGCCCTTTGTCAAGACTAACGACGGGACATCACTGTACGTGGAAGACACGGCCGGCAAGGGCAAGCCCATCATATTCATTCATGGATGGCCGCTGAGCCACCAGATGTTTGAGCCCCAGTTCATGCACCTACACAATAAAGGATACCGCTGCATCGGAATCGACCTTCGGGGTTTTGGCAGGTCGGACAAGCCGTGGGGCGGGTACAGCTATAGGACGTTTGCCGACGACATTGAAGACGTGATGACTGCGCTCAATCTGCGTGGCGCAACGCTGGTAGGGTTTTCTATGGGAGGGGCCATAGCGATGCACTA
>DASUXB010000121.1:0-4675 GCA_036378195.1 Nitrososphaera sp. | reverse complement strand
TGAGTGCAGATTTCGGTGAAACTGCCGAGGGAATACTGCTTGAAGTGCAGGACTATGAACCTTGACAGCAATGGAGTCAACATGCGCTCGGTGCCGTTGCTCGTCGCAAACACCCATGTCTTCATCTGCGTGTTGCGGGTTTTCTGGAACTTTGTCTCTGCCACAATGCCTGTCTCCATGAGGCTCAAAAGCGCGGTCTGGTCCTTCATGGGCATGTGCTCTATCTCGTCGACGATGAGATAGCGCGGTCTTTTCTCGAACAAATAGTCTATCATGCCTGACTTGGTGCTGTGGCTTCCAAGCGTGAAATACGAGCGCTCTAGCTTCATGCACTCTAGCATGAAAAGCGTCTTGGCCGACGCCGGCGGGCCCACGAGCAGTATGTGCACCGGCTTGTCCGATGAAAGCGACATCTGGAACAAGCGCTTCACGTCGTCATAGCCGACGATGCTGTCAAAAACAACGGCTGTATCCTGCTTTTGCTGCTGTTGTTCTGCTGCCTTCTCTACTCTGTGTTCTGAAAATTCCTCTTCGCTGACGCCGACAGGAAGGTCTTCGGACACTCGGATGAGTTCGGCAAAATCGGTATTAGCCGTACCTGCTAAAGTTAGGTGCCTGCCTGCTCTAAATTTCTAGACCCGAGTAGTGATTAAGCTGCTGCAAACAAGCGGATTGCGGCAAGCACGCTTTCGCTCAGTTTCACCGTGTATGCCGCCGCGTCGTCCGATGACATTTTCGACAGCTCCTCCAAAAACTGCGCCTTGTCCTTGCCTCGCTCGTACATACCACCTGACTCTTTGATGCACAGTGGGAACTTTTGCATCTTTATCCCGCTTGCGTTCAGGTGCTGGATGAATTTACGGTAAGCGCCGGTGTCGTACCAGTCGCGTTTTGTCTCTTCACAGTACGCTATCCAGACGTCTATGGTGTTCTGAAAGAATGCCTTGTTGCGCAGTAGTTCGAGCGACATTTCTAGTATCTAAAAGTCGGCCCTTCTCATCTTGGAGCCGCAGCGAGGGCACGCGCCGCCCTTGAACTTGTGCCCGCAGGCGATGCAGACATAGTTGATTCCACCGCCGCCTCCAAGCATCCCTCCAAAGCCTCCGCCCTGGCCTCCCATGCCCATGCGGGCCATCTGGCGCCTGCGGATGAAATACGACATGGCGAGAAACACGCCGATTATCGGGATTATGGTCAGCCATCCTAGATACGGGCCCAGCAGGAAATTGAGTGCGATGCTGATGCCAAGCGACACCATTATCCACATCATCGTCTGGGCCATCCAGTTCATAAGTCATGGATACTTGAACTGTTTCTTTTATTAAGTTTTCCGAGCCTGCATCTGGTAACTTTTCACTAGATGTAACGCGCTGCGGCAAGACGCGACTTGCTACCCGATGAATAGTAATAGTAGTCGCAATAGGATGCAAGTTGCTTCCGGGGCTGGCAACAGAGCTTAAAAACATGGCCATGTAACTCTACTACTGGAATGCAAAAGGCGCAGCCGTCTATTTTTCTACTGTGCGAAACGTGCCGCTGGTGCGTCACGTACACGGACAAGTCGAGAGCGGGCGACAGGTGCGTCACTTGCTCTGGTTCTACCCTTTCCAGCTTTCCGATAATGCCTGACGAGGCGTTCACCTTCAGCTATGATGAAAAGCGCGGGGTGGAACTGGACTTTTTCAGGCGCAAAAATAACGGCGTCTCCTAAGTAATACATATGCGCTATCTGACAGCCAGGATGCGTGTTGAAATCGTTATCTCTTTCTGCGTATCAGGTCTAGCGCGTGCGCAGCCTTTGTTCTGGTATAAGGCGAATTAGCTTCTTTGGCGATGCTTTCCAGCAGGGCTATTGCGCCACCTACAGACTCGGGCGATTTCTCGCCAATCATCCCAAGCGCGTCAATGCAAGCGTCTTGAAGCCAAACTGCAGGGTCTGCTCCCATGGACGCCGCAACTCCAAGGTCGATGGACACTTTTGGATCTGTCTTGGCCAGATTTCCAAGCTCTCTTGCTACCTCTTTGGGATGGGCGACATATCCTATCATGATAGGTATGGCGTCTTTGGCGAATGATGGTTCTGAAGAGCCGATGGAGCCCATGGCAAGAGCTGCATATCTTCTCTCGTTCCAAACCTTGCTTTCCACCAATTTTTCCATGATGAACGGCTGTTCATCTTTCACCCACGCCGGGTTGGCATTCCCCAATTCGCCCAACATGATCAGGACACCTTCAACTTCCTCGCCCGACCTGCCTCTTAGTAAAGCAAGAATTTCCGGAATATACGGGTCCACCATCTCCGGCTTTTTCTTCATTATCACGCGCAGGACCTTCCACACCGCATTAAATACCTCCTTTTCTTCCTGCAGGCGGTCCCCTAGGGCGTTCAGGATTATGCCGTAATGCGCTATCGAACCCTTGGTAGACACAAATGACTTCAACTCCTCAAGCGCATTCATTACATCACGAGTATCGTTCGCTGTCCCTAGTCTGGCAATCAGGACCTCGGCCTTTTGCTGTGGAGGCTGATGTTTCTTGACCGGTTCAAACTCTTTCTGATATTCTGGCATCAAACTGCCGTCAGTCAAAGACAGGGCATATTCTTTTTCCATTTTGGCAAGGGTCTTGCCTGTAAAAACATCTATCTGGGTTCCGTTGAAAGCCAAGCCGAGCACCATGTTCTTTGAACGGTTCTTGTACTTCCAGACGAGCCTTTTCTCCAGCGCATGAAAACAGTATACTGAATTATCTGGTGCCAGGGTGGCGACTGAAACCAGCTTTCCTTCCGGAGATATAGCACACGCATGGATGTTCGATCCAAACTCGTTTGCAAAGATTTCATTGCCAGACAGTCCTATTACTGCAAGAGTGCCGCCCAAGTCTACAAATTGTCGCGGCAAAGTCTTTGACGGCTCTCTGTATGTGGTGTGCAGCAACGCGGTGGTGCCCGTATCTGAAACAGCCGCGTTAATTGGCCTTTCAACATCTTTTATCCAGAGCAAAGTGTCTTCATCATTTTTTATCAGGCATGTCTTGCCAGCTATCCATTTTCTGGCATTGTTTTTTTGATCATCAATGTAGCCGTCGCAGAAAACTACCGAGTACTGCTTGTCTAAAGAAGATGTTTGGAGTTTTCCGTACAAACAATCCGTGTCCTGCACAACTGAAACCAGCGTCGGAAAATCATCCGAAATTCCTAGGCTGACCTTCCCTGGTTTCATCGAATCTTCCTTACATCACTTTTATCAATTATTAATATAAATGTCCGCTGCAATGCCGCGGTGCCCTATCATTCTGATCCCGGCTCTCTGCTAGTCGACTATCTTGACTTCCATGCTCTTGCCCGTCCTTTCGTACGCGCCTATGCTCTCGTACTCGTACGGAAAGTGGATTATCACCGACACAAAGCCAAAAAAGTGGTTCAGGTCCTCAAGCGACGGCCTGTTTGACGGGCCGGGGTGCGAGTGCGCGGTGCCGATGTACGAGTTGTCAAACGGCAGATCATACAGCGAAAACCCCGAGTAGAACGGGCCGTTTGACGAAAACGGCGGGATGACCAGGCCGTCTATCATTATCTCGTTGCCCTTCTTTTTGCCCTGCAAGATGAGTATCGCCTCGTTTGGATGGTACGTCTTGGAAAACGTGATAATGCCGTCTGCGGCCTGGCGCGTGAGCAGGACCATCTTTTCTTTCTTTTTCTCCTGCTCCGCCTTTTTGAACATGGTTTTTTTTGCCGCTGTGCTTATTTTAAGATTGATTGCAAGCAGGCAGAATGGATAATAACCAGAACATGGTAGGGTAGCTGAACGTGACGCAAGGATGCTGCTGAAAAGGGAAGAAGACAAGATAATCATACGGCGGGGCGAAGTTGGCAACGACCGGGACGGGACTCCTCTTTTGATAAACTACCGGGGCGAGGCTTACCGCGTAAACGACACTGCCGTTTCTCTGTGGAACATGTGCAACGGCATTACTTTTGAAGACCTTTACCTTGAAGTCCTCCGTATCTCCTCCGGCGACGAGGACGACGTGCGCAAGTCGCTGGAAAAGATGGTAAAGCAGTTCCACAAGATTTCCGTGGTAGAAATGAAGGAAGCGGGGCCTAGCGCAGACCGCAGACCTGGAATGCGAACATAAAGTAGCCTGCAACCCTGCCGTTTCTGCGGTACGGGTAAAAGTTGCCCCACTCTTTTGGCATCATCTCGTGCTTTAGCGCCTTTGCCTCCTCCTTTGTCATCGACACCTTGGCCAGGCGCTCGCCAAGAATCGAGGACCAGGGGAGCTGCGGAAGCGAGTTGCGCTTGTTCACTATCATTGCAACGACGCGGTTTGGGTTCTCCCTGTCTACCACGGCCGAGTACGTGCAGTCATCGCTGTCGGAAAACGGGTCGACCACGGTGAATGGGTCGATGGCGACGTACTCCTTCATCCTGTCGCGCAGCGCGTCTGAAAGACCTGAAGCGATTGCAAGGTCGGAAACGGTCAGCTTTCTCACTTCTTCTATGTACGGTGGCCTGATGGATGTCGCCAACACGCCTGTTATCAAGTTTGCCTGATTATATAATTTTTCAGCCTTACAAAGGCATAAATTGCAACGCCCTTGCAGGAAGGGGTGCTGAGGTACCCAAGCTAGGTAAGTCGTCCTAGACCCTGAACGGGGTCAGCCTCGAGATCA
>DASUXB010000120.1:0-18948 GCA_036378195.1 Nitrososphaera sp. | reverse complement strand
CGCCAAAAAGTACAAGGCCGACGCCCGGATAAAGGGCGTCCTCGTGCAGGAGATGGTCAAGTCTGCCAAGGAAACGATTCTTGGCGCAAGCCAGGATCCGACGTTTGGGCCGGTCATAATGTTCGGGCTTGGAGGCATCTACGTCGAGGTGCTGAAGGACGTGGTGTTCCGCGTTGCGCCCATTGACGAGCGGGAGGCGGCAAAGATGGTCGAGTCGATAAAGACGATAAAACTGTTGAAGGGGGTCAGGGGAGAAAAGCCGTCCGATCTGAAGGCCATTTCCGACTCGCTCCAGAGGCTGTCGCAACTCGTAACCGATTTTCCAGAGATAAAGGAATTCGACATCAACCCGCTCCTTGTGCTCGAAGAAGGCAAGGGCGCAAGGGTGGTCGACGCCAGAATAATACTAAAGTAATCGGGCGGCGATCCTTCCTTCCTCTCTATCCCTCTATCCGAGGAGTTTCTCGTAAACAAAGTATGTCTTGTTGTCCGCGCTCTTTGACCAATCTCGTGCAAGGTTTCGCCGGTAGCCAAGTTGCCTGTAAACCCTGTGAGCCTCTTTCATAGTCGGCTGAGTCGAAAGGACCATCTTGGAATATCCTGATGACGTGGCCCGTTGCTCGCAAGCCGTGATGAGGCTTGATGCAATGCCCTGACCCCGTGCTTCCGGGTAGACTGCCAGCAAATGAATTTCAGCTTCGTCTGCCTCTGCCACCTGGCGAGCCGGACTGGTTGGGAGGACAAAGATGACCATGCCGAAAAGTTTTCCCTCTGGCGACCTGGCAAGAATGATCTCGCCGCGTTTTTGCAGTTCTACCGGTGCAAACATTTTCTCTGCGTTTGATTTATCAGTGTGCCCTTCTTTGACAAAAACACTGGTCAGCAATGACGTGATTTCCAAGTCTTCTTCGATTGTGCCACGATAATTCAGGATCTGGAAATTCACGGCCTTGTGATGGTTATATCGCTGTATTGCTCTTAAAAAGAATATTTTACAGCTTGGTGCCGCACTCTTCGCAGAACGCCGCGCCAGCCTCGTTCTGGTAGCCGCATGACGGGCACTTGCCTGCCGCTGCCTGCGCCGGGGCGCCGGCCGGCTTTAGGAGCACAATGTCGCCTATCTTTGAAATGCCGTCCCACTGCACTTCTTTCTCGCCCGCGCTAGAGGCTATCTTGACTGATATGGTCGCCCTGCCTCCTTGCTTTCTCAGGCCGACCTCCTCTATCTTGCCCACGAGCATCGCCTCGCCGTCGTACGCTGACATGCCCACGAGCTGGCTTATCGAGACAAAGCCAGCATCATCGCCTTGATTCGGCGAAATGACTGCGGCCGGCACCGGAGTTATCGCCCTTTCCTGCACACCGGAAGCTGTCTCTGCCTTTGGAGCCACCTGCGGCGCCTGCGCCGGCGCGTTGAACTTGCGGTACTGCGCGATTGTCGCGCTGCACGCCCTGCACTTGTATTCGCCTTTTTCTACGAGCGTCACGCCCTCTCCGAGGTCCTCGTTGGGGTTCTCGTAGCTTAGGGTGGGCGCGCCCTCAAAGTCGCGCTCGCACTTGTTGCAGAAATATTTTACAAACCTGTCAGTGTCAAGCCTGCCGATTCCGGCAAGGAACAATTCCGGCCCGCCAAGGTTGGCCATCTTTTGCTCGTCGTCGCTAACCCTTGCAATAGCGTAACCGCCAGAGCCGCGCAATTTTTTCTCGGCCATGTCTTCTGCCATCATATCTGATGACTATCACCGCGTCGGTTTGTTATTTAAATCGTGCTTGCTTGGGTTCTGTTCCATCTCCAAATGTTTTGTAGGATGTTAAGCGTCGGGTGATAGTGACTACAATAAACGTCATCCATGTGGAGTATTCATTTCATTCATGTGCTTTACACTATATCCTTTTATCAAAGAATTATGCTACCTTTTTTCATGCCAATTCCTCTCACGTGGTTAATTCCAATGGCGGCAGGAGTCGGGATTGGCATGATTGTTATGCTTTTCTGGTGGTATGTCAATGACCAACAGCAAAGAACCTACCAGCAGTCTATCCAACACCAGATCGAAGATTGTCATATACTAAAGGAAAATGATCCTAACAATCACCAAGGCTTGTGCTGGTAACTTGAAAAAGCTGCAACCCAGCTGATGGATAAACTCTAGGCTTTTCTTGTCCGCTTCACCACACGATGCTTAACAGTCCATACCCCACCCACTATTTGAACAGAACCCTTGCTTGTGTGCGTTAATATAGCAAGGCCGGCCATTTGAAGCCGTGAATTCCGTCGCGGTCCTGCTATACCGGAACCTCACCGCGTCGATAAGCAAGGTGTTCCTGATATGGCAGGTGATGTTTCCGGTGATCTATATCTTTGTCGCCGGCTACTCGTACTCCGCGCTTTTAGGCGGGCAGGGAGTCGCCATAGGGGGCGCCAGCGTCCCATATCCCGCATACCTTGCCGCCGGCATGATGGGCTTTAACATGATGAACTCTAGCACCGTGGCAGGCAGCATCATCTGGAACGACAAGAAGAACGGCATGTTCAAGCAGATTCTGGTGATGCCCTTTGCAAGGATGGAATACATCCTTGGAAACATCGTCACGATAATGCTGATGGGCCTTGCAAGCGCCGGCCTGATACTGCTCGCCGGCTCGCCAACTCTTGTCGGAAACGTGCAGCCGACCCTCGTAGGTTCGCTGTACGTGCTCTATGCGCTCATCATCGGCGCGGTGTTCTTTGGCTCGATTGCGATAATCATATCGACGCGGCTAAAGAGCAACGAGGGCTTTAACGTGATTGTAAACAGCGTGTTTCTCTTTTTCTCGTTTGTCAGCTCTGCCTTCTACCCGTCAAAAGGGGTGCCAACCGCGCTCGGTGCGGCGTTTTACGCAAACCCACTGACCTACATCGTAGACATCACACGCGCCGGCGTCTTTAATCAGATAACCTTCTTTACGAACGTCGAGGCAGGCGTGATAGCCGCTGCAGCTGCCGGCACGTTTGCGCTTGCGACGCTGTCTATTCTCAGGATGAGGGTCTAGCGCCGCCGTTTACCACAGTCAAAAAGACTTCCTCAAGCGTCGGCGGGCTGACCGATACACTCTCCATCTGGACGCCGTTTCTTGCAAGCGCTTCTATCGTCCTGACTAGCACGTCCTGCGCGTCCTTGGAGCTTATCCTTATCGTGTCGCTTGCAGGGACTTCAATCTGGCCGCCGGTTATCGGGCTTAGCATGTCCATGACCGACTGCGCAGTCGCGTCTTTCAGCTTTATTTCTACCGCCTTTATCCCGCCGTACTTTTGCTTCAGGCCCGCCGGCGTGTCTGTGGCTATCATGCTGCCTCTATTGATTATCGCAATCTCGTCGCACAGGTATTCCACTTCTTCCATGATGTGCGTCGTGAAAAACACGGTCAGGCCGCCGTACACGTGCCTCTTGACATAGTCAAGGAGCGTGCGCCTTGCAGCAGGGTCCAATCCGACCGTTGGCTCGTCCAGAAACAAAAGGTCCATGTCGTGCATGAATTCCCTTGCCACCTGCACGCGCCTTCGCTGGCCGATTGAAAGCTCGTCGTTTTTCTTGCCGCGGATCTCTGACAAATCAAACTGCTCTACAAGCTCTCGCGCCCTGTCGCGCCTCTTTTCGCCCGGCACTCCCCACATCATGCCGTACAGGTCAAGGGCCTTTTCCACCGTCACGTTTCCCTCGTAGCTTGGCTCCTGCAGGACGACACCTATTCTCTTTTTGATTTCCTTTGCGTGCTTGACCACGTCCTTGCCAAATATCCTGACGTCGCCGGACGTGGGGTGCACCAACGTTGTCAATACCTTGATGGTGGTCGTCTTGCCGGCGCCGTTTGGGCCTAGGAACCCAAACACCCTGCCATAGCCGACGTCAAACGACACGCCGTCCACCGCCCGTACGGAGCCATAGTCCATGCGCAGCTGCGAGACTTTGATGCAACTGTTGTTGTCCTCGTTGTTTTCCATCGGCCTGCGTTGACAAAAAGCGGGCCGGCTAATAATATATGATTCTCTCCTTCTCTCAAGATATATTAGCAAGTTCTCCAAGAAGTCTGTTGGGCTGAGGAAAGAAAGATTTGTCGCCAAGCTTTATCGACATGGTAAACGTGCTTTTGAAACAAAAGCCCGAACTGACTGCGGAGACTATTCGCGACATGGTAGACGAGAAAAAGCGCAAGGTGGGCGCCGGCTACCTGACGGACCAAGGCGCGCTGTTCCTTGTCGCGGCCGACCTTGGCATTTCATTTGACAGCGTGCCCAAGATGCAGTCCGGGCTCAAAGACCTGTACGTCGGCGCCAAGGACGTGACAGTAACAGGCCGCATCATGAACATCTACCCTCCTTTCAAGTTCACCAAAAAAGAGACCAACGAGCAGTCTTCGACGCGCACGCTTGTAATCTATGATAAGGACGCCAGAGTGAAGGTCAAGCTGTGGGACAAGCAGGTGGGCGTGCCAGACGAGATGGGCCTGCAAGCCGGCGACCTGGTGAAGATTATCAAGGGCTACGTCCGCGCCGGCCTTGACGGCAAGCCCATCATGAACCTCGGAAGTTACAGCACAATAGAGGTCGCGCAGGGCGATTCCGACATACCGCCGCTGGACTCGCTTGCCATGGCCATAGACGACGTGAAGGAAGTGCAGGACTCTGCAGTAATCACGGGAGTTGTGAACGCAAACCCTAGGATCTCTGACTTTGTGAACCAGCGGGGCGAGGCAAGCAAGTCGTTGCAACTGCAAATATCAAACGAGTCAAACACGCGCACCCTGCGGGCGGTGATATGGAACGTCGACGAGTCGAGGGTGCCCAAAGTCTTTAGGACTGGCGCAAAGGTCAAGCTGGTGGGAGTCAGGGTAAAGCAGGGCAACCCGCAGTTTGGAAACGGCGACTTGGAGCTGCACGGCGACGAGGGGACCGTCCTTGAATTCTCTGGCTCGCAGCAGGACGTGGACGTGATGCCTCTGCGGGTAATATCCGTAGGAGAAGAGACTGGAAGGGGCAGCTTTCTCTGCCTTGCAGTCGACAGGGCTTCTCGGGCCCTTACACTTACTATTGACAACGGCGTGGCAAGCCAGAGCCAGCTATCCGCCGGTGCCATGATAGAGTGCGTGCCAAGCAGGATATTTGGAAATGCAGTCACGCTTGCCAAGGAGGACTCGTACTTGCGCATCACGGACAACGACCCGTCGTTTCCGTCGCTTGAAAAATTCGAGGCCAAGATAAAGGATATTGTCGCTTCAAGCGAGCCTGCTCCCCTAGTGCTTGAGGCAATCGTTCTGCAGGCACCTTCCACTTCTGACGTGAACTTGAAATCTGGCGAGACCGTGCCTGTAACGTCTACATTGCTTGGCGACGACACAGGGCAGATCCGCTTGGTGGGCTGGCGCAACCAGAGCTCAGCCGTCAACAAGCTGGCAGTGGGCGACAGAGTCAAGCTGGTCGGCGTGACTGCCGGCGCGGGAAGGGAAGGAACGGAACTGACGCTGCGCTCGTATTCTTCGGTCATCCATCTGGGGTAAGTAGAAACTCAGAAAAAGCGCGAAATGTATTATATATTGAATCCTTGGTGCACCCTAAAAAAATCTACGCGCAGGCAGACGAGCTCAAGGCGCGCATCAAAAAACATGCACGGAGAAAGGACGAGACTTTTCGCGTCGGCGTCGAGATTGAGATGTGCCTGCTTGACGGAAAAGACGGCAGGCCGACAAACGCGGCTCCAGTTATAGAGCACCTGTCGCGCCGTCACCAGATAGACTATGAGTATGGCAAGTGCCAGCTTGAATTCAAGACTGACCCTGTGTCGATGAGCGAGATCGAGGGCCTGAACCTGCAGTTTGAGGAGTTCATCGAACACTTGGAAAAGGCCGTGAAAAAGGCAGGCAGGGACGTAACGCCTGTGTTCCTTGGCGCAAACCCCTCGCCCTTTGCCCTTGCCGACGGCCTGATAACAGACAAGCCCCGCTACGCACGGCTTGCCCGCTGGCAGAAAAAACTTCCCGACATCGAGATGGATGGGCAAAAGTTCAAGGCGGTGCACGTGGCGTCTGCGATCCAGGGCTTTCACCTCCACCTGCAGGGCAAAAACCCGCATTTCACGGCGATGATGTTCAACCACATCCTGAACCTTATACCGTCCGTGATACTGCTTGGTGCGAACAGCCGGCTCTTCGCCGGCAGGGTGTTTTCGCTCCACGAGCCGCGCCTGTTCATGTATGACCAGTCGGAGCAGCAGAACTCGGGCTTCCCCGGCATACCGCGCTACCTTGCAGGAGTCGAGGACTATATCGACTACATCGTTTCAAGAAAGCCGGTCATAGCCACGGACTATTTCGAGATGGTCAAGGAACGCCATGACGACTGCCGCATTCGGCTGGACCCGAACTCGTACAGGGTCGAGACAAGGGTCATGTCGGTCCAGCCGACGCCCCGGACCATGATGGCTCTGATAGAGTTCTTTATCGGATACCTTCAGAAGGCGATACACGATGAGCGGGAGCTGCGGCCGCTCGCCTCGCTCAGAGAAGAGCGCCAGTCGGTGGTGAGGTCGGGCTTTAACGCCAAGACACACTTTGACGTCGTCCACACCGCCAAGCATCAGTTGGAGCTTGCGCGAAAGGGGCTTGCAGACCTGGGGATCAAGCCTGCGTTTCTCGACATCCTTGAGAGCAGGATCGAAAACAGGACCACCGCAGGCGAGTACGTGGCGCGCCTATGGCAGGCAAAGTTCGCCGGCTCTGTCGAAAAGACGCTTGCCGAGGTGATTGCAGACGTGTGGGAAAAGACGAGGAACAACAGGCCGATATTCTGAAAATACACGTGTTAGTCGTTCCAGAATCCGCGCGTAATCACGTACTGCTTTTCCGCCTCGTATATGCCCCTGTACATCAGGTCGTCATCGACATAGTTGCGCAGTATCCTCGCCGCTGTGTCGGCGCCGACGCCGTGGCCTGCAAGGACTATTAGCGCTTTTCTGCCAAAGTTGTTCACAAGCGACGCCACCTTCCACGCCCGCTCGAACCTGTGGTTCTCCTCCTCCGATAGTTTTCCGCCGGCAAGCCTGCGCTGGATTATCTTTGACATGTCATAGTCAGACCAGAAAGTCGCAGTCACGAGTTTTGACCTGCACTGCGGGCAGACTATTTCCTCCGGCGTCTCCTTTGTCTCCATCACGCGCTCCCATTTTCCGCACCGGATGCAGACCAGCCTGTGTTTCGTCTTTTCCAGCCTTTCCTTGACTAATTCTATTACTCCTTTCTCTATGCTCTGTGGAGCCGCGGCGGATTTTGCAGAGTGCTCCATTATCGGCTTGGCCAAATCCGAGAATTTCGTTACCTCAAGCCAGTGGATCTTTATCGTGCCCTCTTTGATCCCTGCAAGCACCTTTCTTGCCTGCTCGATGTCGTACTTGTCGTGCACGAGCTCCCTTATCGACTCGGAACTGACCGGCGTCTTGGCGTATCTGTCGTATATCATGCGCGCCGCCTTTTTGTCATAGACTGCCTCCCTTGCGATCATGCCAAACCTCTTGGCGACCATCCACACCTTCCAGTTTATCTGGTGCGTGCCGGCAAGCGACGCGATTATGACCGGCTCTAGGTCATAGACGTCGTTCAATGCCGCCTCAATCCTTCCCTTTGCCATCCTTGCGCTTGACGTGAGCATTATCCGGTACGCGTCAGAGCGCGACTCGACTACGTAGCCCAGCTGCGACGAAAGTATCGTCGACAGGAGCGATGCAAGCGTGTTGTTCACCTTTGACCCCTGAGCCGAGTGCATCACGAGCACGTTTCTTGAGGTGAAACTTTCCACCACGATGTTTTTTGCGTCCGGGATTATGCCGAGCTGCTTGGTATCATCTATGAGGTCGGTCGACAACTTGACAGTTCCTTTTGCCGCCCTGTTGCGGATGCTTCCGACCTCCTCTGCAGTCCTTGCGTCCACCGGTATCATCTCACCGACCCAGTACGGTATGTTTATCGCCGCGCCGTGCAAGGGCTCGACGTTGACTGTCATCCTGCCCTCGTCCACTGCAAGCACGCGCCATTGCGAGCCTTTTAGCACGAACACGTTCCCGCGCTCGCCATAGTCCCCGACAAACTGCTGGTCAAGCGTCCCTATCCTGCGCTTGCTAATCGTGTCTATTACCTCGAATTTCAGGACGTGGGGTATCATCGAGAGGTTTTCAAAGTAGTACTTGTACGCCTTGACCTTGCGCGTGTACACGCGGTTCTCCCTGTCGTACTTTATCACGTTGTGGCCTGCAAGGATGTCGAGGCAGCTCTCCAGGTCAAAGAGGCTGACGTTTCTAAACGGGTGCGCCCGTGTAACAAGCTCGTATGCGTCTTCCACCCTGACCGGATCGCGGGTCTGCATCGCAAGGCCGACGAGGTGGTGCGCCATAGCGTCGAGCGCCCCTTCGTGCATCTTTTGCTCCTCTATCGAGCCCTGCCTCATGCGGTTGATTATCGCAAGCGCCTCTATCTCGTCGTCGGCGTTGTTCGTGACAATCAGCCCCTTGGCAAACGTGCGCTGCTTGTGCCTGCTGCGCCCTATCCTCTGCATCAGTTTTGACACCTGCCTTGGCGAGCCGTAGTGGATGACGAGGTCGACAGAGCCAATGTCTAGGCCAAGTTCCAAAGAGCTCGTACAGACTACAATCCCTGCCTCGCCTGCGCGCAGCGTGTTTTCGGTCTCTTCGCGCATCTCTTTTGACAGCGAGCCGTGGTGTATGTCCACCTTGACGTCCGACTGGTTTTTCAACATCGTGCCCAGGTACTCGGCCTCGTCGCGGGTGTTCGTGAACAAAAGGACCGAGCCTTCCACCTTGCTCTCCTTGACGTACTGGACAACGAAATGAGCGACGTTATTGAGCGAGCCCTTTACATATTTCACTTCAATGTCGTAGCCCCTTGCAGAGCCGTCTATCAGCACTGCGTGTCTCCTGCCGGCGCCCGACACAAACTGCGCGGCCTCCTTCAGGTTGCCCACCGTTGCGGAAAGCCCTATCCTTGAGACCTGCCTCTGCGAGACTGCCTGCAGCCGCTCTAATGATATGGACAAGTGAGACCCGCGTTCGGAAGGTACGAGCTCGTGCACCTCGTCGACTATGACGTATTCAAGCCCGCGCAGGGCGGCAAGCATCTTGTCGCTTGTCAGGACGACTGCAAGCGACTCGGGCGTGGTTATCAGGACGTCGGGCGGGTTGTCCACTATTTTCTTTTTTGCCGCAGCCGTGGTGTCGCCATGCCGTATCTCGACCCGCAGGCCGTCAGACTCTGCATATTTCACTATCCTGCGCAGAACGTCGTTGTTGAGGGCGCGCAAGGGGGTGATGTAAATGGCCCTTATAGTACCCGGCTCGCCCTTTGCGTGCGACAGCATTGAAAACACGGGCATCACCGCCGCCTCGGTCTTGCCAGAGCCGGTGGGTGCGACTAGCAGGCAGTTTATCTTTCTAGAGATTACGGGGAGCGCCTTTTTCTGTATGGCGGTTAGCTCTGAGAAGCCTTCTCTGGAAAACTTGTCGTGGATTACCTGGTCAAGAACTACTGCTGCTACGCTTGTCGTCGGCATCCGCAGCTGCGCGCTGCTGTTGCTTGGACTTGCCGCTTGATTTTTCATAAACCATGACTGCGAATAGACCGACTACAAATAGCCCTATGGCGACGCCGACGTAGGATTCGAAATTTGCAATCGCTTCGCCCACCATCACTACCAAATCTGACATGCGTCAATAAATACATTCGTTTTTGTGTGAAAAAAGGAAAAGAAGGCCCGTCCGGGAACCGGACAGGGCTTTTCTTTTTTTTCTATGCGAGTGCCTTTTCTGCTTGGTCGAGCTTGTCGAGTATGGTAGCGATATGGGTGTTTATCTGGTCGGCTGGCACCTTTTCGCCTATCATGTTCCTCAACTGAATCCTCATCAGCTGCTCGATGTTCGCCATGAGGTCCTTCTGGCCTGCGCTGACGAGCGGGCCCTCGACGTGCTCAAAGTTGTCCAGGTACGCCTCTACTGCAAGGCTTTCTGCTGCGGAATAGTTGCTCGCCGCATATTGTTCCTTGAGCTGGCCAAGGAGCGTCCTTATCTTGGCGATGTAGTCTGCAGAGGTAAGCTCTTTCGCTGGCGTCTGGATACCTGCGCCTTTCTGGATCTCCTGGATGGCTCCCTGCGCAATGGTGTTTATCGCCGCCGGCTCTTGTCCTGCCTTCATGCTGGCCTTCAGGTTGGCAAGGGCCTCAGCTGTCTCCTGCGCCTCTTGCGCCGGCAGCTGAGCCTGGAATGTCCTGAAAAGCACGTTTGCCCTGGCCGTAAACGCCTCGGCGTCCTGGTACTCTACCATCTGCGCGATCTTGCCGTCCTGAATGGCCTCGGAATACTCGTCCTGCATTGTGGACAGGAGCGAGTTTGCGACTGCCGCCCTGAACTTGTAGTCTTTCCATGTATCTGCAGTGACTACATCTGAAATCGCCTGGTTGAGAAGCCTTGACACCTTGGCCACCTGCACCATCGCCTGTCCTGCTGACATGTTCTTGATGTTTGCCGCCAGGTCTTTCAATGCAGACTCTAGGTTGCTGTCAAGAGCCTGGTCGTGCTCGGATATCTCTGCCTTTAGCAGCGCATAATGCTCTGCTATGGGGTGGCCTGCGTGCGCCTGCGCAAGATCATAGTTGTTGTTCTGGACGTTCTTTATCGCCTGCGACATGTGGCCCCTTATCATCTCGACGTTGCTTGCAAAGGCGACTGCTTCGGAATCTTCGACAGTGCCGCCAAGATTGAACCCCTCGGTTATCTCGTGGTTGATGCCGCCTATGACGGTCTCTATCTGCTCGGCGTCCGCTTTGGCGTCGGTAAGCGAATGCAGCTGGGTGAACAATTCCGCGGCTTCCTCCGCCTCGTGCGCCGGCATACTGGATTTAAAGTTGCCAAAGATGACCTCCGCCCTGTGCATGAAGGCGTTTGCATCCTGGTACTCTACCATCTGCGCGACGGTGCCGTTTGCCACGCCCTCCTTGTATTCCTCGACAGACGTGTTAAGCAGGGTCATTGCGACCTGCGCCCACAGAGTGGTGCTGTTGTTGTTGCTGTCGTTTCCGATCACCTTGGTGACTGCGCTGTCCAGGCTGGTGTTGATGCCTGCAACCTTGGCCTGCACGTCAGCCGCAGTCATGTTCTGTATCTGTCCATACAGCGCGTTCAGGTCTCCTTCGAGCTTGGTGTTGAGCGCCGCATCGTCTGCCTGTATGTCCGCCCTGATGAGCGTGTAGACTTCTGCCACCGGGTGGCCGGCGTGGGCCACTGCCAGCGTGTTGTTGCCTGCGTTCTTGTTCTCTACGGCCTTTTCAAGATGGCCGCGGATGTATTCTATGTTAGTAACGAAATCCACCGGCTTGTCCGTGTGGGCAAATGCCTTGGTCGTGATAGCCGGTCCTGCGACGGTGGCTATCGAACCTGCGAGCATTGCCAGAAGAGCCAGTGGCACAACCTTTCCTACCTTTGCATATGCCATGCCGGCCAAGCTTTTCTGGAGCGCTTATAAACCAAATTGCGATTTTCGCAAACGAGAACAATCTTCTAAAATAAAGTGCAGCCGAGATTGCCGTCACTGTTCAGGCTTGGCGTGCGACAAAAAATGAAAAATAATGCGGCAGGCTAGAAAGCCGTTGCCTGCTGCTTCATTGCGTTTACCAGAGCCGACATGTGGACGTCGTTCTTTTCAAACTGGAGCAGTATCTGGTCGCGGGACAGGTTGAACTCCATCGACTTTATCCTGCTCCTGTAATAGACAACCTTCTTGCCCTTGCCGTCCAGCTCTATCTTTTCGATAAAGAGTATGCCTACGTCCTGCAACTTTTTTATCTTTTTGTACGTCGAGCTGAGCGGGAGGTTGTTTTCGACGGACACCTGCGCGGCCGTCTTGGGCGTGTCTATCGTCGACATTATCAACCTGTACGAGACGCCGTCCATGAGCTCCTGCATGAGGGGCATTGCGGTGGCATGATTGTCAAACGTGAGTGCATTCATCGTCAATTAGGCAAGCCTAATTAGGCAAGCCTAAGTATTTAAACAGTCTTGGGTGGTTCTGGTAAGTTATCGGGTCATGGAAAAGGCTGTTAACTGTCGGGTCATACAAGATTCTGAATAAATTTAACAACCGCTAGCTGATACGAACCTTTGCCGCAGTTCTTCTTGCATGGCTTCTATCCACGTATCAAAGATCCGTACAAGATTCTTGTCATCTTGCCATTGTGCTTCGATGGCTACTCTTCGCCTTGCTTCTACCACAAATGTATCAGATAACCACACCTTGTTTATCTCAATCAAGTAAGGAAGTTTGTCAAAGAGCTCTCTTACGTTTTTGCGAAGCATTTCCTCCTGCTCTTGGCGGGACAAAGCAAGAAACGACTTGTCTTGCATTCTACAGGACTGTTGGTTGATCAACCTTCATTCTATTTGATCCTTTCAGTCGCTTGTCGAGCATTCTGAATTACCGTTATCCATTTATTTCCACCTTCAATCTTGATATTTGCAGCTTCGGCAGGTGTCTTGCCGTCTAATCCTTCATGTGGCCTAAAGTAGTTATGATAAATCTGATAGCCGGGAACGACAACTGTATCTTCCTTTTTCAAGCCGCGCATGACCTTCTCACGGTCGCGGATTTCCCCATTGAACCTCTCCGTCTTGTTATTTTTCATGTCGCCTTTTAGGCGAATGTGCTTATGTTTAGGCGATTTTACTTGATAGAACAGAGTCTTAAATAGAGAGCAAACCCTCATTCAGAGTGTAAATGATAAAGCAAAAGAACATCTACGCTTGCACGAATTGCGGAGTCATTTTCACCCTGAGCGCAGTAACTCAAAAAACAAACATCTGCCCCGTATGCAAGTCCCCCCGCATGGACAAGATAGAGGGGTTCGATTACAACTAATCGTTTTTTCATCCATCAGTTCCATTCTGCCAGAGCAATGATCCGTTATATGCAATGAATGCGGATATTTTGCGACATGGCTTTCAAGTGCGGCAAGTGTGGCATGGAATTTGACGACAAGGAACGCCTAGAACGCCACAAGCAGGTGCACGGAAGAAAACCAAAGGTGCGCTATGCCGGCGAAATCAACTTTGATCAGGTAGGAGTCTAACCTTCGATTTCCTGCCGTCGGACTATCAAAAGGGCAACACCAAAAGACCCTGAAAGCAAGCCTGCTATGAGCAGGTTGGGATAGTGTATTGCAAATGCTGGCGAGAGATGTGTCGTGCTGCTGCAGCCCCTCCCGCACCTTGGCTTGAACATTTCGCCGCTGTTTCCAGTCAGGAACTGCGAATAGGCGCCCACGCTGACGCTCAGCAAGAGGCCGGCGACAGTCACCGCGCCCACGCCTAGCATGATAAATGGTTTCATTCTATTCCTCCCTGCCGGTCGGCACCAGTCAAGATAACACAAAACGCGGATAAAAAATCTACTAAAGGAAGAAGAAGATGATGTGATGCACCGTGACAGCAGCCCTCCAAGGCGAGGCGCAGACTCTGGGAACAGAGGAGCCGCGTGCAGGCCCGGAGGAATCACGGTGCAAAAAATCCTGCTTTGGCATTCAATATAATCCAACTGTCAGCTTTTTGTCGGGCAGGAAAAGCCGCCCTTGCCATTCATCATCTGCGAAAACTCGTCGCCTGACATATCTTTGCTCTGCGACACCGGCACGAGGCCAAGCAGCCGAGATTCTGACGTCATCTTTACCTTCATGCTGCTAGAGTCATCTGTAGTCTTGCCGTTCAGGCTGTCTGCAAACGACTGGAACACTGCGGCAAGGGCCGCCCTGCCATTGACCTGTAGCGCGCCGTCCACGGTGGAGGCCGCGTTTGCCGGGACAGAGTTGTTTTCAAACTTTATCGTGGCCAAGTCGCTATCCTTGTAAGACGCCACGAACTGCAGCCTATCAAAACTGGCCGGGAAAGGCGTCGGGTTGCACACGTCCATCGCAACATCCGTGGACGACTTTGAAAAATCGTACCCCTGTGCCCCGCGCGATCTGTACTGGAGGCTTGCATTGGCGTAGCTGCTTGCGGCAAGCAGAGAAACAAAGATTATCGCCACCGCGGCTATGCCTGCCGCCACCACGTACGTCCTCCTCATAGCGGATTCAGAAAGCGCATCATAGTTAAGACTTCAGTAAACTCTTTCTGTACGCGTCTCTATCTGTACTCGCCGCCGCAGTCGCCGATGAGCTCAAACAGGTCGCGCGACCTGGCAGTGACCGCCTCTATCTTTTGCTTGTCTTCGTTGTCCAGCTTTAACTCAAAGACGCGGGCGTTGTCCTGCCTGTGCTCTGCTATCCCGAGCCGGGCACCTATTATGACTCCTGCGACTGCCGGCCTGTCAAGGATATAGCGCGCGGCCACGTTTGCGATGCTCACGTTATGTTTGCCTGATATTTCTTTTAGCGTCGCAAGCAGTTCTTGGAACAGCTTCCAGCCTCCCCAAGCGTCTATCATCTTTTTGTACTTGCGCAAGCTCAGTGTGTCAAGCTGCGCGTTTGCCGGCTCGCCTTTGCCAAGGTATTTCTCTGACAAGAGTCCTCCGCACACCGTCCCGTACGCGAAAATCACCGAGCCGTTCTTGCTGCAAAATTCTTGCATCTTTATCTTTGGCCGCTGGTCGATTATGGAGTACTGCACTTGGTTCGATGCTATTTTTATCCCCGCGTCGGCCATGTCCTGCATGTGGTCAGTGTCAAAGTTGGTAAGGCCGACGTTGCGCACCTTGCCTGCGTCCCGGAGCTCCGACAGGTGCACCAGCGCGTCGAGCCACGCGGGGTTGTTATAGTCCCACCAGTGAAACTGCACGAGATCTATTGATTCGACGCCCATCCTGCGGCGCGAGCGCTCTATTGCTTGTTCTACTACCGACTTTGTCATGCGCGCCGGCTCGGGCACGAACTTGGTGAACGCCTGCATCTTTGCCAGCTCGTTTTCGCCCCTTCCTTCTGCAAGCCTATTCCTGAAATCTCTAATGAAATCCTCTGCCGGCCCGTAAATGTCTGCAAGGTCCCAGCTGGTAAAGCCGGAATCGTGGTACGCCATCATTTCAGAAATTGCCTTTTCGTGTTCTATCCTGCCGTGGCCTCCTGCAACCTGCCACATGCCGTTCAGTATCCTGCACACCCTTAGATCGCCAAGAGCCGCGGTTTCCACACTTTGTTATCACCCTGCGCGCAATTTATGTATATTATCGGCGATTGATTCTCGACAATAGAAGAATTTTATGTGCTGCGAACCTCTTTAATATGATGGGTGAGAGAATCCTTGCGACCGATAACGAGCGCCATAAACAAGCGGCTTGACAGGAAGGGCAAGTATCGCAACCCCGAGTACGATGACAGCGAGATCGAGGGCATGATGCGCTACTTTCAGGTGTCAAACTACTATGACCTGGTACGCCTGCTCAAGAACATGTGCAGGGACTAGCTTTTGAACAGCCTGACAAGCCTTGCCATATAGTTTACGAGCACGAAAAACACTGCCCATGCTGCCACGGACGCTACCATCGCAGAGATATACGCGTCATTGTTTGATTGCAGGAGCTGGAACTGCACCCCTACCTTGGTGAACGAAAACACCACTTCTGACACCGAAAACGTCGCAAGCAATTTTTTGACGTCTTGCCTCATCCTTTTGCCGTCACGTCTTCCAGTTTCAGGGTCGACGTACTTGCCCCTGTTGTCCCAGTAGTACAGACCTGCAAACGCCGGTATGTACACAGCGTACTCGGATGCGAGCGTGACAGCCGCATTGGCAAGGCTGTTGTTAGAGTCGTAGCCAGAGTACAGCTGGGCCACAAGCGCGCCCGTGAAAAACGCGCCCAAGCCAGCGATGATGATGTTTCGGTTAAAGTTGATTGCTTCTCTGTACCGCTTGAAAAAGCCCTGCCTTTCGCTCAATTCAGCGCGGGCTCTTTTCCCTTGAAATGCTTGTACACTGGCTCGATTATCTTGTTGACGTACGTGGCAGTCGCGTTTTTCAGGTCCATGGGGTGGATTTTTTTTGCTACAAAGTCGGCCTCTACTTCTTTGTACGAGCCGTACGTGGTGTTGCCGCCATATTTTGCCGGCCTTTCTATCGTAAACTCGGAAAACTCGTGGAACGCGATATAGCGCACAAGCTCCAGCACGGGGTTTCCCTCTGCCACGCCCACGGGGCAGAACGCCTTGGCTATCTTGTCCCTTATCGCCTTTTCGTCGTCGTGAATCAAAATCCCGCTTGCCGGCTTGCTCTTGCTCATCTTGCTCGACACCACGGCGTCCTCGGCCGCGTTCTCGTCGAGGCCCAGTTTCACCGGCTCTGCAAGGCCGGGGAGCAGGTGGTGGTGCACGCACACTGGCGGCTTCCAGCCCATTTTGGGAAATATCTCGCGCACAAGCATGTGGATCTTGCGCTGGTCCATGCCCGAGTGCACGATGTCAAGGTCTAGCGCCTTGATATCGACGGACTGCATTGGCGGGTACAGGAGCTGACCGAGGTCCATGTTGTCCGTTTCCTTCCTGCCCATTATCGTGAGTGATCGCATCGTCCTTGCAAGCGTCATGTGCTTTGAAAAGCGCACGAAATTCTCCCAGTAGCCCGGCGTCCTTGCATACAGGTCGCTGCCAGTGACTACGTTGACGCCGGGGCAAAAGAACCTGAACGCGTCGGCGTAATACTCTGACACCTTTCGTATCTTTTCCCAGTCGCCTCCCAGCTTGTCGTTTATGTACGTGTGCCAGTCGGCAAGAAAGACCGTGCAGTCTATCCCCGCCTTGATAAAGTCGTTTATCTTGAAACCCGTGAGTATCAGGCTTCCAAGGTGCAGTATGCCGGATATTTCCAGGCCGATATAGTGCCTTGGCCGGCTCTTTGTCTCAAGGAGCGCCCTTAGCTCGCCTTCGGTGATTACCTCCTCCGTCGGCTCTTTCATGACGAGCGCGACGCGCTCTTGAACGTCCATCTCTCGTAAAAGCGGGCCGTCGCAGTTCTATAAACCTTGTACCCCGATAACAGGAGAATGATCCTCTAGCCACTCTTTGTGTTGTCTGTAGTCAGAGTCCGCGGATTCCACCAGCTGCCAGAACCTCTTTGAATGGTTCATCTCTGCGATGTGGCACAGCTCGTGCACGATGACATAGTCGACAACTTCTGCCGGCGCCGCGGAAAGGAGCAGGTTAAAGTTCAGGTTCTTTTTCCTTGAACAGCTGGCCCAGCGCGATTTCTGGCGCTTTATGGAAAACTTGTTGTATGCAAGGCCGAGCCTTGCGCTCAGGGCCGGCAGGCGCTCTGCAATGACCTTGGCCGTCTGCTCCCTGTACCACTGCTCTATCTCGCGTTTGTACCTGCGCATGTCAGTCACGTGGAACGTGGCCGTACCCAGCGCGTCCGAGACTACTGCAGAGGCGATCCTGTCCTTGACTAGGCGCACACGGTATCTCTTGCCGAGATAATAGAGGACATCGGATTCGGTGTGGCCCGTTTTTTCGCGCAGCCTGCTGTAATAGCTTGCAGTCTTGATTATCCAGTTCCTCTTGGACTGCACAAACTCTTGCAGTCTGCCCTCGTCATAGCCTGCCGCCGGCACGACCGCTTCGACCCCGCGGATGCCAGCGACAAGGCGCAGGCGCCTTGCCCTGCTGCTCGTCCTGACGCTGATGCACAGGACGCTGCCGTCGTCGAGTGGAAGCGAAAGCAAGACGGCGGAAATCCGGCCTGCCAGCTTTAAAGGTTTATGCGCGATTATATTGCACCTTTTTCCAGCAACAGTTGATGCCCGTAGGTGCCAAGATAAGACAGGGTGACCTTGAGAAGGTCCTGTCGTCACTTGACCTCGACGAGGGAGTGAGGATCGAGTCTGCCGGAAAAAAGATGTTTGTCAACAAGAGCGCGTCGGGCGTTTTCGTGGTGCAGGTTGGAAACGAATTTTATTATCTTGATTCTACATCGCAGGTTGCAAAACTTGTGGACAGGGTTTTTGGGAAAAAATATGAAGCGTACGCCTACTGACGCTTGAAACGAACGATCATTAGCATTGCTATAGGGATTGCGACGGCCGCAATGGTTGCAGGACCAAATTCCGGTATGGCAGTGGTCCCGATTATGTCGATGTTATGCACTTTGTCCCCGTCATACTGGAATGAAACCGTGGTGGCGTCTCTGCCAGTCGCGTTTGAAAACGCGGTTTCAAACTCTATTGGCTGGCCTTCAGCAAGGACCGTGTACGGGCCGCCGAGGAATTCATGCGGAAGCGAGATTTGGAAAAAGCCCTCTTCTTTGTTTGCCGGACCGGTCATCTCTATGTGCAACTTCTTTTCATCTTGCTTAAAGGAAAAGTTGCATGTGTCTGCGTTTGCGACGGTCTCAAGATTGAATCCCTTGCCTCCGTCCACGGCCGCATAAAACGAATTGCCCTTTGTAGGTGTCTGTCCTGCATATGTCAGAAATACTCCTGCAATGTCGATCCGCTCGCCTCCTTTTTGGAATGGGATCTCTAGTGTGGCGTCGCAATTGATATGCGTCGTGTTGCCAAATTCCTCTATTCCATCAACAAAGATTACCGGCTCGGACTTGTCGAAAGAAATGCTATTCAGGAAGCTTCCTGGCAAATTGATAATCAGTTTGCCGTCAGAGTAGGCTTGAATTATCACGGTTATTGTCGAGTACGTTGAATTTGCCTGAATGGATTTGATGCTGCCACCTGTGATATTGTACGTAATTATGTACGGTTTGTTGCCTACATGAACCATATACTTATGTAGGCCGCCAGAAGAGGAACTCTGCGCGTACGCCGGCATTGCTGCAAAGATGAGCAATATTGCCGTGCCTGCAAGCAGCAGTTTCAACTGTACTGCGTTGTAGCAGACCTAGTTTCTAAATATTGTGGAACTTGCTAGATGACGCCGGCCGCGCGTAGTTT
>DASUXB010000119.1:0-3511 GCA_036378195.1 Nitrososphaera sp. | reverse complement strand
ACGCTACGCCGGCGTCATGAACAAGTTTGGAAGGACGCTTGCCGGCGGCCTGCGCAAAGGAGTCGTCCCGCTCTTAAAGCCTGACGAGGCACGCAACGAGTATTTCATAGAAGCTACGCGCGAGCAGCTGAGGAAAAGCTTCGAGCGGTCGATAGGCAAAACAGAATACACCCTGACCGAGAACGAAAAGGTAACGATATTGACTCTGACAAACGAGGACAACTTTTACTACATCACTATGGACAAGGAAACGCCGGCTGCCGAAGTAGCCAAGATAATCGAGTCAGCCAAAAAGCTGGCCAGGTAGTTCTCCGCTGGCAGGCAACATACGCCCGCTCGACGTCCTGCTATGGACGTTCCGGCGGAGCGAAAGAGACGTGGTAAAACTCTACGACTCGCTGTCTCCGCTGATGACCATTGCGACAGGAGGCAAGATGCTCAATTTCGGCTACTGGGGTGATTCTTCTGCCAATACAACACCCCTTGAAGCGCAGCAGATGCTCTGCGCGCAGGTCGGCGAGCTGGCCGAGCTTGCCTCTGCCAAGGCAGTAATAGACGTCGGAAGCGGCCTTGGCGCGCCCGCCTCGTACTGGAGATCCTGCCACGAATCGCTGCAGGTTGCCTGTGTGAACATCAACTTCTCGCAACTGCAAGACTCTGACGGCGCAAGGGTTTCCTTGGTAAACGCCACCTCCACCGCGCTGCCGTTTTCCAGCGGCTCAGTGGACAGAGTCGTGGCGCTTGAATCGGCGCAGCATTTCCGGCCGCTTGACCGGTTCATGCAGGAATCTGCCCGGGTGCTTGCCAGCGGCGGCCTCTTGGTAATGGCAATTCCCGTGCTAAAGTTGCGCAAAAAGCTGCATTTTCTGAGCCTCGGCATACTGTCTGTCACCTGGTCGTCAGAGCACTATGGCCCAGAGTATGTCCAGAGCGCAATCAGGAACGCGGGCCTGTCGATAGAGACAAGCCGCTACATTGGCCCTCGCGTCTACGGGCCGCTTGCAGACTATTACCTTGCAAACAGGGAAGACCTGAAGCCGAGAATCTTGGCAGAATATCCTGCCTACCTCGAAAAGCTGCTGTACCGGTCAATTCTGAAAATGAAGCAGCTGTCGGACGGGGGCCATATTGAATACGTCCTGATAAAAGCAAGAAAAGCGCGCTAATCCTGCAAAACCCTGGATAGCTCATATGCTTTTTCAGTAGCGCATATGCAGAGTCTTCTGCGCCTCCTCGCTCTCTTTCAAGCTGCCAGGACAATCTTGCCCCGTGGATGAATGTCCTTTACGTAATCAAGCGCCTTTCCCGCCTCGTCTAGGGGGAACTTTTTGTCAATGTTTACCTTTATGTTATTTTGATCCACCCACTGCGCCAATTTCGTCAACCGTTCATTGTTTACTTGTGAGAACAGGAAAACGGCTTTGACTCCAAACTGGTTCATCAACTCCGCATTTGGCTGTTCCAGCATGGAGACGATTATCCCGCCTTTCTTGAGTACCTTGAAGGACCTCTTGTAGGTATCACCGCCCACGGTATCAAAGACCGCGTCACAGTCGTGCAAGATATCCTCAAACCTTTGGCTCTTGTAGTCAATTGTTTCGTCGGCTCCCAATTCTTGTACAAACTTTCTGTCGTCTGCGCTTATTGTCGTGGCGACTTGCGCGCCCAGCTTCTTTGCAAGTTGAATCGCGATTGAGCCTATTCCTCCTGCTCCTCCGTGAATAAGGATTTTCTGGCCCTTTGCCAGTCCGATGGTTTCCACGAGCGCCTGCCATGCGCTGACGCCTACAAGGGGAAGACCTGCCGCTTCGGCATGGCTCAAACTTTTTGGCTTGTACGCGATGGTCTGTGCAGGCGCCAGAGCCATCTCTGCAAACGCCCCTGACCCGCCTGTGATGACAGATGCCTGCCCGTATACTTCATCGCCTTGCTTGAAGCCCGCAACTCCGTTTCCAACCTCCTTGATAATGCCGGAAAAATCCATGCCCAGCGTTGAGGGGAATTGCAGCTTTATCATTTGCTGCATGTAGCCTTCGCGGATTTTCCAGTCGATTGGATTTACGCCGGCCGCTTTGACAATAACTAGGACCTTTCCTGCCGATGGATCTGGTGCAGGCGCGTTGGGGTTAACCTCGACTACTTTGCTATCGCCATACCCTTTGATTTGAGCTGACTTCATTGCTGATATTATTATGTCAAGCGCGATATTAAACAACAAGAGTAAGGATATACCTTGGAATTCTTCTCAAATGCTCAAAGCATTATTTTTTTAGATTTTTGCAGTGATTATTAGAAATAACACATCTGCAGGCACGAAGTCTGGCACCTGTGTGCGTATGTGTGTGCTTCTAGCATTCGCTAGCATGAACGATAAATTAATCCACATCAACGACGATCGTCTACCTAATGCAAGGGAAAGATCAGAACGTGGACAAACCTTTGGAGAAAAAGATAATCGTCAGCAAGAACGGGCCATATCTGGTTTCAGGTGGCATTCCCATTTCGATGCAGACCATTACCCCGAACAAAGAGGGTTTTTCGTGGGATTGGACAGAGGGCAGAACGTTTGATGCGCAATCATCAGAGTATGCGCTGTGTCGATGCGGGCAGTCAAAGAACAAGCCATTTTGCGATGGAACCCATGAGAAAATAGGATTTGAGGGAAAAGAAACTGCGACACGCAAGCCGTATGTCAGGCAAGCCAAAAAATATGACGGCCCGACAATGGTTCTTAGCGACGCAGAAAACTTGTGCGCATTTGCGCGTTTTTGCGATCCTGAAGGGCAGATTTGGAACCTGATAGAGCAAACTGACAATCCTGCAGCGCGTGATCTGGTGATACGCGAAGCAAATCATTGCCCTGCAGGCCGGCTGGTGGTGCACGATAAAAAGACGGGAAAAGAGATCGAACACAAGCTCACTCCTTCTATCGGGGTGGTCGAAGACCCTGCCTTAGGATGCAGCGGGCCGCTGTGGATTCGCGGAGGCATTCCTATCGAATCCCCTGACGGCAAGCGGTATGAAGTGCGCAATCGCGTGACGCTATGTCGGTGCGGGGCTTCAAGTAATATGCCATTTTGCAACGGCAGTCATGCAAGCATACAGTTCAAAGACGAGCTGACTGGTTAACACAACTACTAATTAACGCATGTTCATTCGCGTCTGTGTGTGTGCGTGCGCGATTGCGCTAACCAATCTCAAAGTCTTGAGCAAACACCATGAGTACTATGTTTACCTTGGAATGCCAGCGAACAAGCATCAGATTATTATCTAGAAAATATAGAGAGGCATCATTGTCTATACGCGTATCCAAGGCTAAAATACTTTAATATGATATTGAATGGTTTTGCGGTGAGCGATGATGACGATGTGACATTGACGATAATGATGTGACCATGATGACGACGATTACGATCCTTCTTTTTCGTGAAACGGCTAGAAGAGCTCAGGAATTTAGCGCTACATTCTGATGGTGCAGTTGTCGGCAGAGATTTTCTTGAAGTAATTTTAA
>DASUXB010000118.1:0-10624 GCA_036378195.1 Nitrososphaera sp. | reverse complement strand
AGTCTGGATGAACTTGAAAAGCACTATCAAGAAGAGCATCATCCTTCTAGTGCGTCCCCGGCCGAAAAAGCCAAAAAATACGCAATCAAGACAGAGTCAGACATTGACGGATACTATGCCCAGAACCCCATGTGGTGGTAGTAGAAAAAAAGAAAGGTCTCTATTATTGCCATCCCGCATATTACTACTGTACTAGAATTCCACAAGCTCTCAACGAGAGTCAAGTTATGGCGCCTGTACCTTAACGATAGTTGTAGAACCTGCAACCCCTGAAATGCTTCGACAATATCCAGCTTGAAAATCTCTTTAATATTCTGCTTCTGGTACGTTGTCATGAAGCCGTCGGTCACCTCAAGGCCGCTTGGAGTAACGGTCATCGCCATTCTGAACGTCATCGGTGGCATCGTCATGCTCTTTGCCGGCGTGGGCCTTGCAGCCGCAGGCTCGCTGCTCCCTACCCTGTCAAACGTCAACCCGAACATGGCCGGACAGATGGCCCTGACCGCGCTTGCAGGGGGCGCAGGCGTGATTGTCGGCGGAATCTTGATAGTTTTGGGGATCGTCTCGTTTGTCGTTGCGTGGGGCCTGCTCAGAGGAAGAGGCTGGGCATGGACCGTCACGGTCATCCTGTCAATCATCAGCGTGGTGACGGGCATCGTTTCCCTGGCAGGCGGAAACGTTGGAAGCATCGTCAATGTCGTGATATCCGGGGTAATCCTGTACTACCTGTACAGGCCGCACGTCAAGGCATACTTTGGCAAGGCCCCTTCTGCTTCAAGCATTGCATAAGAAATATGCGGCATTCAACCGCTTTTCTTCATGAGCTCTTCTAGCCTGCTCTCAAGAGTGGCAAGCTCTTCGTCTGAAAGGTTGAGCTTTTTGATTAGCTTGACGTTCACTCCAAAAGACCCAAGGCGCATGTAGAGCACATCGCGCGCCGCCGCAGCAGCAGTCAAGTCTCGCACACCGGGATTTTTTTGCAGAAATAATGACGCGCGTCCATGCAAAGACACGGGATGCGTCGCGCCGTTTTATGACTTGCCTAATTTTCATCAAGAGGCATCTTCTATGCGATACGGCATTTGACGATACATGATAGCTAAGCTTACATCATAGTTCTATAGGCATTATGATGTAATGGTGCTCGGGGCTATCGCAGATTCTGAAAAGCTAGCAGACGCAATCCTGAATGATTTGCAAGTGGTTTTCGGCAGCCGCATCTTTGATCTGCTGGCTGCAACAATAGTCAAGGATCATATGGGAGGCGAAATGACGGACGACATCCGCACGGTCGTAATCCAAAGGCCGGACCTTTTTGAACGCGCGTTCATCGAGATGCTGGGCGAGGCAGGAGAGAAAATTTTGATGAGCATGTGCAACAGGTTGTACGCAGAACTCCACCTTGACGGAGGCGTCGCCTATTCAAAGGCAGGAGACCTTGCCAGGTGCATGACAATAGCCCACAGGTAATTTTTTTACCTGAATCATCTCTCGGGTTGCGGCCCTAAATCCCGCCTGAGCAAGCACACATATGCACATGTCTATTCCACATCACTTTTGATGTTGCGTTTTACAAACTTGAGCAATTCGCCGTTATCGTCCAGCTTGTAGTATTTCTTTAGGCGGATGATAGTGTCGTCGTCAATAATCCGGTAGTGCTTTTTTCTTTCATCCTGCTTTCCGGGGCTTTCTATCGCTGTCACATACAATTTACGATGTGGTTATAGAAATGATTTTCTGTCATTTTTCTAGTTTCTAAAATCACATGACGGCTATTTTTCTTTGCAGAGCAGGCAGGTCCTTCCGGAACCCAGATTCAGGGAGGCCATTTCGCCGCCGCAAGCGCTGCAAGCGCTGCCGGCGGCCATACTTTTTTTACGGCCTGCTCCCGGTACCACTGACGCAGTTTGCACTTAAATCCCCAAGTTTTGCCGGCTTGCGCTTCAGTACTAGATGCAGCTAATAGCGTATAGTCACGCGGCAAAGAGCTCCTTGGCACCCTGTACGACGTACTGCACTGCGATGGCTGCCACAAACACCGCAAAGACCCGCGTGACTATCAGAGAACCCCTCCTGCCAAGGACCCTGTATATCCTGTCCGAATACCGAAGCGCCGCATAGGTAGCGGCCATTGAAAGCATGATTGAAACCACGGTTGTCGCAAGGCCAGTCGTTTGAAGCGAGATTATGACGGCGGTTATCGCGCCGGGCCCAGCAAGCAGCGGAAAGGCAAGCGGCACCACCCCGGTGTCCCTCGCCGCGTCCGAGCCGACGAACCTCCACCCTCCGCCGGTCAAAAGCTCTATTGCCACAATGAACAGGAGCACGCCGCCGGCGACCATGAAGCTTGGAATAGAGATCCCAAATATCCCAAAGATCTGCGTGCCGGCGATGGCAAACACAAAGAGCAGGCCGGCGGCCGTGATTATGACCGTCCGGGAAACCTCTGCTCTGCCTGCCCGCTCCATCTGCCGGGTCAGCGACATGAATATTGGCACAATCCCTACGGGGTCTATCACCACAAGCAGCGTGATGGTGGACCTGACTAGGTCTGGAAAGAAATGTTCTGGAGAATAAATGAAATCTACCATTTTTAGTAAAAGCAGGATTCATTCGTCATTATACGATATTACCTTTCAGTGCGTGACAGGATATGATAAAAGAAGGAGGAAGAAATAGTAGAGTATCGTCAGCGCCCTTTTTGCTTCTTTGCGTTTCCCTTCCCGGATATCTTTAGGTAGCCGCTGCTGCCGTCCTTTTCGTACTCGATGCTGACGGACTCGGCCTTGACTATGGATAGGGGCGCCACGTTGTTTCTCCCAGTGACATATCCGATAAAGAACGCCGCGGCTGTGGGATAGCCGCCGTTGTAGACTTTGTCAAAGACATTGGCTTCGTGGAACAGCTTGACGTCTTTTCTTGAGAGCGGAATGCGCTTGACAACCATAGCAGGTGCAATATCGCAGAACCGACCTTTAAACACCACGACCATGCAAAGCCACGGCCCCGCCGGCGCCATGGATCTCTGGGTAATAGCCCGGCAGGGCCGCGCACATCATGTTGACTTGGCAGGCTTGCTGCCGCACCCCGGCCTAAAACCAGTCGGTGTACAATGCAAGCAAGTGCAATAGCCGCACGCGCACACGCGGCGACGATGCAAAAAAAGAAATGCGCCGGCCTAGGTGCTGTCCACTTCGTGCATCAGGTTTTTCATAATGATGTCAGAGCCATAGTCGCCAAGGACGTCGCGGATGGCCATGCGCACCCGAGACACCGGGTATTTCATGTCGCTTGAAAACCTAAAGCCGCTGCGTTCAAGGTAACGGAATATGACTTGCATCACTTCGTCACCCAGCACGTCGCGTGAGCGCGCAAGTCCGGCCCGCAATGATGATCCCCCGACCAACTCATCCTGTTCCATCAAATATAACACTGTTGATCCGTCACGCAATTATTTTACCGAGTCGCCCAATACGCCGATGGATGTTGGGAGATTATACCTAATTGCGCAGGAGGTTTAGCAAAATGTCCCAGAGGCCACCTCCGGAGATCATCTAGCGCGGACGGACCGGCGAGGAAAAGAGGAGGACAAAGAGAGAGGGCTGCAGGTAAGGGAACTTGGGAGAAATCCGCCTGAATGGATTTTATTGACCTGCAGCCCTCCGCTTGACTCGATATTACAGTTCACTTTTTCCGGATAATAGCATTATACCTGACTTGCGCGCGCCAAATGGTGTTTTGCGGCACGGCAATGCACGCAGGTTATCTGCATGGCAGTCATCTCAGGTCTTTTAGCTGCACGTACTTGAGGCCATAAATAAGGACGGCTGCGCCGGCGGCCGTGATTATCCAGCCGTAGATGAAGAACGGAAACGGCGCCGAGGCGCACAGTGAGGCATTGTTTTCGATGCAGCTTTCGTACGCGCCCTGTTCAAAAAGCGATTTTAGGATCAGAATCTTGGAAACAACCACTAGGATTATCCCGGCTATAACTAATGCCTTGTGCATCCGCCTCTGTCTTGACGCGCAGCCCTGTTAATGCTTTTTGCAAAAAAATGGGAAGGGAGTAGCAGCGGTGCTGCTACTTGAATCCCTTTTCGACTGTACCGTATATCGGATCGGAACCAAAGTGGTTGTCTGTCTTGGCAGGGTCTATGGTCAGTGTGAACACCGAGCCGTTCAGTATCTTGATGGTCACAGGTACATTCTCCACGGGCCCGTTCTTCAGGGTAACAGTGGCCGTGCCTTTGACGGTGAAGATGTTGTTTTCAAAGGTAACCTCGGACGCCTTTAGGTCAGTCACGTTGTGCTCATGTGCGGCCGTCCCGTCAGGTTTGACCATGTCAAACTTGGCTATGAAGAAGAGGTTCGTGTTGCCTGGAGTCAAAGTGCTACCTCCGCCACTCGTTGCAGACGTTGCGTTTCCAGATGGTGCAGTAGCATTTCCTGTCGGCGATGTTGTGTTGCCGGTTGCCGGTCCAGTAGCATTTCCAGTTAGTGCAGGACCTGGAGATGGAGGCGCACCTCCGCCGGGCATCGTTTGGTTTCCTCCGGGAGCCGGTGCTGGACCTGGAGATGGCGGCAGTTGGTAGACGTTGCTTCCTTCAAAAGCCGTTGTGGTAATATTTCCTCCCGTCATGTTTCCGCCTGGTGTAGTCGCATTGCCGGTTGGCGCAGTAACGTTGCCGGCTGGCGATGTTGCGTTTCCTGTCGGTGCAGTAGCATTGCCTGCTGGTGCGGGACTGCTGCCAGTTCCGTTGACATTAACCCTTAGCTGCCAGATTCCGCCCTGTATCCATGCAGGTTTGCCGTTTTCAAGCTGGACGCTTGAGATTCTGCCGGTTAACCTGTGAACTTGCGATAAATCTGTCTGGTTGCCGGTTGTACCAGCTGTCTGGTTGCCGGTTGTACCAGCTGTCTGGTTCCCAGCAGCTGCGCCTGTTTGGTTGCCAATAGTCGGGCCGGTTTGGTTGCCGGCCGGTGGCGGGGTTGTTGTTTGGTTGCCGATCTGCGCATAGCTTTTCGCCACTGCAAATGAGGCGAAAATAAGCGCAGAAACAAGCACAGCAGCAGCCGCTGCGGAAAAAATCTTGGTCTTCTGGTTCATTGGGGAAGTACACGCGTTCATGATATTTACGCAAAATGGAGTTTGATTAGCGGAGTCTTATCTATCATGGCTGCGTCTAGTACTACAGTATGCATGACGACAAGAATGAAGGGCAGGATGCATACGAGAAGACCATGAAGACGGTGGCCGTCACCATACTGGTGATGGGAGTCTCCATAGCCATCGTAATAGTAATGTACCTGCAGTTCGGGCACATCGGGTCGAGCTTTTCGACCGGAGTGATGAGCAAACAGCAAGACCAGCTCAGGACGCAGTACGGACTTCCACCCTGCAAGCCTGTGCCGGCGAATTTGAAAGAAGTCCCGCCATCGCTTCGCAACGAGACCGACCTGTGCGGCTCCAAGTGACCGCCGCGAGATAGTTCTAATAGGGCGACGTACGCAAGCACTTCGTGACTGCCAAAGATAACCTAAAGCTTTTGGCTTTTATGGCGGGCGCGGCTCTGTTTTTCGCGGTGACCCTCCTCGCATCGTTCTTTGCGGTCATCGTCTTTATCGGCGGCTCTAACATGCCCCGCGACCAGGCGCCCAACTTTTTCATGGTAGGGTTGGTGCCCCCTTCGGTGGCGACGTTCGTGCTGTTCACCAAGGGATTCGGCAGGTTCATGTAGTAGCAAGATTGTAAAGCAACCCATTCCAAAAGACAACAGAGAGAGATGTCGCAAAACAACATTGCAGAGCTTGTAGACAGCCTCCACGGCCTGATAGAGTCGAGGCAGGCGCCAGCAGACGTGGCCATAGCGGGGCTGGTGTCGACTGCTGGCGAGATCGCGCTTGGCATGGCAGTCGCGCGGCCCGAGCGCAAGGAAGAATATCTAAAGGCGTTCAACAGCGCAGTCGAGCAGGTAAGGAGGCAGCTCCGCAAGGAGCTGAAATCAAGAGGACTCTAGCTCAACAAAAAGAAAGAATCAGGAAGGGAGGTCTGCAAACGAGGGCTTGCCTTCTTCCTTTTCATCAGAGTCCTTTTTCTTGACGGACCTTATCGCTTCAGCGCACTCCGACCTGACATCGTCGTAGGCTGTCACGGCGAGCACCTCTTCAAGCGACGAAAGCGCCTTCTTGCCGCGAGCAGACAGCGCATTTATGGCGGCCTTTTTCTCCCCGGAGTTGCGAGCCCACTTGGCGGTCTCTTTTAGCTCCCACAGGCTCTCCGGCAACTGGCCCATATTGCAGCTGTAGCGTGAAACCCGTATTTACGCAACGCTGCATGTCTGCCCGGCAAGTAAAGGTTATAGCCACATTGCCTTGTCCCACCGCTGTGCAAGAGTACGTCGCCCTTGGCGTGTTTGCGGTGGTTTACATCCTCATCATCGGCCGGCGCAGGTTCGGAATCCCGATATGGACGGCGATGCTCATCGGCGCGGCTCTGATGGTCGGCCTGCAGGTGACGGGCATTTCCGACGCGTTCAAGGCGGTGAACCTTGAAGTCATTGCGTTTCTCTTTGGCATGTTCAGCATAGTATCGGCGCTAGAAAGGGCCGGCGTGCTTCGGATGATAGCAGTCAGGATGCTTGCACGCGCAAGGACGCCGGCGCAGCTCTTGATGATTTTCGTAGTCGGCATGGGCGCGCTCTCGGCGTTTCTGGTGAACGACACGATTGCGCTCCTTGGGATACCGCTTGCGGTGCACGTGGCAAGGCACGCGGGGATCAAGCCTACCATACTGCTGCTTGCGCTTGCGTTTGGGATAACCGTCGGAAGCGTCATGACGCCGATTGGCAACCCGCAGAACCTGCTCATAGCGATTGACAGCGGGATGCAGTTTCCGTTCGTCACGTTCCTGCTCTACCTGAGCGTGCCGACCGTTGCGAACCTGTTTGTCACGTACCTGATACTAAAGGCGTATTTCAGAAAGGAACTGCCAAAGGAGATAGGGCGCGCTCCGGAAAAGGTCGCAGAGGAGGAAGGGGACGGCGTCGGCTACAACCCTCGTCAGGCAAAGCTTGCAATCTATGTGACAATCGCCACGCTTGCCGGGTTCATCCTGTCAGAGTTCCTGCACGCGCTCAAGATTGCTGACTTTGGCCTGAGCATAGTGGCCATGCTCGGCGCGGCCGCGCTGTACGCGCTTTCAAGCGAGCGCACGCAGATCCTGAAAAAAGTGGACTATTCCGTGCTCGTGTTCTTTGCGGCAATGTTCGTAGTCACGTCGGCCATGTGGCAGTCAGGAGCAATATCGATAATCACGGGCTGGCTCCCGACCCCAAGCCCGGCCGACAAGGCTCAGAGCCTCGGCGTAATAACGGCGGCAAGTCTTTCTCTGAGCCAGATCCTCAGCAACGTTCCCTTTGTCGCGCTGTACAACTTTGTCATGGCGGGAAGCGGGTTTGGGGGCGGACATGTTGCGCAATGGCTGATGCTCGCCGCGGCAAGCACCATAGCCGGCAATCTCACGATACTTGGCGCGGCAAGCAACGTAATAGTCATCGAGGCGGCCGAATCAAGGGGAGTTCGCGCGTTCTCCTTTTTTGAGTTTGCCAAGCTAGGGAGCGTGATAACGGCTGCAAACATCGCCATATACTATGCGTTCATCATGCTGGTGCTCTAGCGGGGCACAAGCACTGCGCGCGCCTCCACTTCCGAGTGCTTTAGCCTCGCAAGCACATCGTTTGCCTCGGCAAGTTTGTGCGTCTCTATGATCACGTCAAGCGATCTGTCAGCGGCAAGTGCGACCAGGTCTGCCATGTCCTGTCGTGAGCCTATCACTGTCCCGCGGATGGTCTTTTCTTCAAACGCGGAAAAGTGAGGTATCTCGCCGACCACTCCAACCACCACGAGCCCGCCCTTTTTGACCGACTTTACCGCCGCGTCTATGGCCTTCTCTGACGGCGCAAACACGATTGCGCTGTCCAGCAGCCCCTCTTCTTTCTTTAGGTTCTTGACGAATTGATCGACAGATTCCTGGTACGCGATGGTGCTGTCTGCGCCCAGTTTTTTTGCAAGGTCAAGGTGCTTTTTTGCCCGGGAGATGCCGACCACCCTTGCGCCCTCCATCTTGGCCATCTGCACCGCAAGGTGCCCTACTCCGCCGACTCCAAAGATGCCCACGGACCTGCCCTTTGCCGGCTCGCTTGCCTTGACTGCCTTGTACGCAGTTATGCCGGGGCAGAACAGCGGAGCAGCGTGCGCAGAGTCGATGCTGTCGGGTATCGCAGTTACAAATTCCTCGTTTGCGACGATGTACTCGGCGTATCCGCCCTGCACGCTTTCGCCTGTTATCTCGGCGTCGTCGCACAGATGCTCTTTGCCGGAATGGCAGTAGTCACATTTCAAACATGAGCTATACAAAGGTTGTATGCCGACCCTGTCGCCTTCCCTGACTTTTTTTGAGCTGCCAGCCTTTTTAACGACGCCGACCACCTCGTGGCCCGGCACCACCGGCAGGACCGACGGCGAGCCCTCGTCCTTCCAGTCGCCCTCTATCATGTGCAGGTTGGACCGGCAGACGCCGCACGCCTCTATCTCCAAAAGCACGTCGCCCCTTTTTTTCGGCTGGGGGACCGGTATCGACCTCAGTTTCAGCGGCCTCGTTTCGATAGGCGCGCACCTGTCAAGGACCATCGCCTTCATTGTTGTCTCTCCTGCCATCATGCCGCTTTACGCTCTGTTGCGGTTTATCTTCTTTATTCCGCTGCTGCAGCATAGCAGGTACGCAATAAGCGTGCCGGCGTTTTCCACCTTTTTGTCAGCTATCATGTTTTCCAGATTCTTGACGCTCACTGTTTCCACGGTTATGTCCTCGGTACTGTCGTGGTCGGTCTCGCCGCCTGCAAGGCCGGACGCGGTAAAGACGTGCACTACCTGCCGCGACTTGCTGACTGACGGGTGGTAGTCGTAGACGTGTTTCATTGTTTTTGCCCTGTAGCAGGTCTCCTCTTGAAGCTCCCTCTTGGCAGTCGCAAGCGGGCTTTCGCCCTTTTCCACGTGGCCGGCGGGAAACTCTAGCAGCGTCTTGTCGAGCGGGTAACGATACTGCCTTATCATGACAAGCGTCTCTTTGTCAAGGAACGGGACAACCACTACGACGTCTGACGAGCGGTAATGGGTATAGGAAAGGGTCCTGCCCTTTGGCGTCCGGACGGTGTCCTGAAAGATCTCCATGTAGACGGTCTTGCCATCCCTTGCCTCAAACACCTTTTTCCGGCCAAGGCGCTTCCAACCTCTTTTTTTTGCTGCCAACGCCCTAGCTGGCGCCGGACTGGATTATAAAACACGTGTTCTAATCCCAGAACGGCCTCTGTTTTGGCGCTCCTTAAATCCACCTTCTGCCAACTCTTCTCATATGGAAGGAGAAGGCGACATCGAGCGCAAGCTGCAGGGCAGGACCTTGCAGGTGTACCTGTACCTATTGAGAAAGGGCGAGCCGGGAGGCATAAGGGAAATACAGCGCGACCTGGGCCTGTCCAGCCCTAGCGTGGCCGACTACCAGGTGGAAAAGCTGGTCGGGATGGGCCTTGCCGCAAAGGACAGCCACGGCAGGGTGTACGTCATCCGCAAGGTGAGGGTCAGGGCACTTGAGTCGTACGTGAACTTTGGGAGGTTCTCGGTCCCGAGGCTTGCATTCTATGCCTCGGTATTTTCCGCCGTTTCCGTCCTGTATGTGATATTCAACCTGTCGTCGTGGAGCGTCTATGGATTGGCAGTGCCAGCCGCAGCGGCCGGTGTGCTGTGGCTGGAAGCGTGGAGGATGTGGAGGTTCAGCCTGCTTGAAAGGGCGGACAAGGCGACGTCTGACAGGAGAAACGCAAGGGGCGTCCTCCCGCTGGTTGCGCCCGGCGCAGTCGCGCTGGTGGTGTTTGTCGCAGGCAGCGCCTTTCTGTTCCAGTACGTGCAAGAGCCTCCTTCCGTACAGGTAAGCCAAAGCTACGTCGCCCCCGAGGCAAGCGCAGGCCATCATCAACAGCAGCAGACGATAGAAAAGTCGACAGAGATATCCAAAGAAAAGGTTGCCATGGCCGGCCAAAGCGCGCTTGCCACACCCGGTCTTGCCTCGTCCATACTGCCTCTTGCAGGGGCCGCAGTCGTCGGGTTTCTTGGCTACATGCTCCTAGTCAAGTACCGGTGCTTTGAAGGCCGCGTTCTAGAGCCAGAACAGGCGCCGACGGGCGCGTCCGGAACGCAGGATTATCCAGAGCGCCCTTGATAACTAGTGCATGGACAAGTCAAAAAACTACATGGCCCTGCTGGCCGCAGCAGGAATAGCCTTGGCACTTGGCAGGAACGGTTCAGCAGTCGCACGCGCAGTACGGCGTCAATGGCAACCCCACCGCGGGCGCCACTCCGAATCAGCTTGCCGAGTGCGCAAAGTACAACATTGACAGGATAGAGTGCAACGAGCAGACATTGCTTGCGGCAAGAAAGTGGGTAACTACTCATGAGAATCCGAATGGTTCTGGCACGCCGATGCTGTCGATAGGAGGCAACGAGACTCTGCTGTACGTCGGCGCGCTGGGCGCCATCTTTGGAGGAGTCGCGGCGGCTTTCTTTGCAAAGGGCA
>DASUXB010000117.1:0-4354 GCA_036378195.1 Nitrososphaera sp. | reverse complement strand
CGGCTGACATACTGCGGCAGCTGCAGTCGGGCTGGCCTTCTCTGCACGTGATCACGAACCCTGATCTCGGCTACAATATTGCAAGGGTAGTGAGCAACTGGAACAAGGCCATCCAGTACGCAAGAGATCACAACCTGCCTCCTGTGGATTACCATATGATAGGCACGGACGACACGGTCTACGAGCGCGACTATGCCGAAAAGATGCTGCGCCACTTGGACGCGGACAAAAAGATGGCCATCGCATCTGGCAACTATGAAGACAAGGACGCCATCGCCCCGCATGGCGGCGGCAGATTTGTCAGGATGGAATTTTTCGACAGGCACCACGGGCTGTACCCAGAAAAGATGGGCTACGAATCACTCGTGCTCTACTCTGCGGTGCGGCACGGCTATGCCTTTAAGGTGTTCAACGACGCGAGGTTTGAGCACACGCGCCCACTCGGCAAGAACCACCACTTTTACGAGTTTGGCGCAAGCATGAGGACGCTCGGCTACCACCCGCTCTTTGCACTGGGCAGATTCTTTCTGTACTTTGCAAGCGGAAAACCGACAGGAAGGCTTGGCGCGGTGTACATGCTCTACTACTACCTGTCGTACAAGCCAAAGGACGCCGGCTATGACAGTATGCACGACGGCGAGATGAGGCAGTACATACGCGACTATCAGTTTGCGCGCATAAAGAAAAAGCTTGGCGTCTAGGTGTTCTGCTATCTGTACACTGCCCTTCAGCCGGCCGGTTGAATTGGTCGCCTGAAGCTCGCTGTCATCAACTCGTTTGCGCCCGGCAAGTTATCCCTGACCGCCGGTGGTGCAGAGCCGTCGTTGCCGGGAACCTGCGGCGCCCCGCGACCCTCAGATGCGCCGGCATGGTTTGCCGGCGCGTTTGCGGCAGGCGCGGCTTGCGCAGTTGTGTTCAGCAAGACCGTCACTGGGATGTTGGCCCACTGTTGGTTGCCGAAAAAGTCCGTTACCCTTGCGATAATCACCGTATTTCCTGACTGCTTTACCTTTACGGTGGCAGTCCAGTTGGACCAGCTGCCTGATATTTCTTGCTTGGCGGCCTTGTAGCCTGTGTTGTTTGTGCGCACCTCAACCGCTTTGACTCCAGAGTCGCCGTCAGAGGCGGTCCCTTTTACCTGGATGATCGTGGTGGAAGCATTTGCACTGATTGTGGCTCCGCTTGCTGGCGCGGCGATTGTGATCGTGGGCCTGGTCTTGTCTGCAACCTGGGCCACCAACACGTACTGGATTGCAGTTCCAACGTTGCCTGCCTTGTCGGTGGCAGTCCAAGTCACCTTGGTCGTCCCCTGCACAAAGCCTGCCGCCGGGGCGTTGTTGGCCACCGCAGGGCTAGAGTCTACGTTGTCCGATACGGCCGGCCTTCCGAGGTCCACACGGGTCAGGTTGGACGAGGAAACGACCGCCTTGTCGGGAGGCGGCGTAATTTCCGGAGATGCCTTGTCGATTATGGGCGGAAGCGAAACGTGGGTCGCTTCTGAAAACGACTTTGTGGAATATTTCTGGTCCTTTATCCACGTTATCAGAGTGTCGAGATCCTTTATCTCCTTCTGCGAGAGGGTTTCGGTGGGTTTGTTGCCTGCGTCCTTTACCGTGAAATCCTGTGGATGCAAAGTCACCACTGCATAGCCATAGCTGGCAATCGTGCTTCCTATCTTTTCTTCAATCAAGGATAATGGGGTCTTGGTCGGCGGCTCGGAATCGTATGTGTAAAAGCCGACTACCTGTGGCAGGTGGTAGATTCCTTGCGAGTCTTTGATGTCAGAGCCAGCGGTCGCCTTGTACACCTTGTTGCCGGGGCTATCCGGGTTGTCAGGGTCGTAGATGCTTTCAATCTCTCCGTCAAATTCGGAGCTTATGATCTTCAGGCCCAGCTGGTTCATCGCCCTGAGCGTGTCGTCATTGTACGCGTTATACGGGGTCACAAAGATGGCGCTCTCTCTGCCAAACAGTTCCTGCATCTTGGCGTTGGCTATCTGCAGCGTGTCGTGCTGCTGCTGTAAGGAGAGCTTGCTATAGTCCACGTGGTTCCACCCGTGAAGCGATGTCTCGATGAGGCCAGTTGCCAACGCCTGCCTCACCTCGTTGACTATGGCAGGGTCGTTTCCGATAGAGTTCATTATCAGAGCAATGTCGAGCGTCTCGTTTCTTTCGATGAACTTGTTGATGATGGCAGACTGGACGGGAACTATCCAAGAGTCCTGTACGTCGTCGAGCCGGAATATCACGCAGTTACACGCGCCTGAACTCTGCGCGTGCGCCTTTGCAGGCGCGTTTATGGTAGTCATTAGCAGCATAGCTGCCATCGCTGCAGAAAGAAGCAGCTTTGTACTGGCAGAAAGAAAATTCAAGTCGTAACACATTGCGCCGATGACTATATGTCAGAAACGTCCGGTCTGAAATGCCCGCTGCATTTTTAGACTGCTGTAATCAGAGCAATAATGAGTTCTTTATTCTGGCGATATAAATCGCAAGAGTTAGTATGAGCGATTCTAGAGAGGATGGCTCTGCGCAAAAGTCACAGTGAAAACATGCAGCAGCATTTCACAAGGGCCGCGCCTGTGCTCCCCTAGCACAGCCGCTAGTCCAAAGCCTTGGAAGGCGGTGTCTCGCGCTTCAGGATGTCATCGACGTAGTGACTCATGAGCGCGTCCTTCTTTTGCCTCTTTAGCACACCCTCCAAGAATTCCTTGACTAGGCGCGTCTCTTCCGGTGTCGCCTTGCCTTCTATCAGGCGGATTTCGTACATCATTATCCACGCCCACACCCAGTTCTCTTTGAGCAATGCTTCGTTCTCTACCGAGTACTGGTTCCTCTTGTGCCAGTAGCCTATGGCAACGGCAGCTGGTACGTAAATCGCGACAAATATGACGGCCCATACGCCCATGCTCGGGAACAATCCCTTTAGCACCTCAAAACGCTCTATTCCAAGGGTGTAGGTGGTGATTACAAACTGCAAAAACGCCATCGTAAAGACGAGATAGATGCTGTGGCCGTTTCTGAAATCCAGCCAGCGCCTCTGGAAAAATTTGGCGTTCATTATTATTGACTCTCCTTAACTTGGCAATTCTTATTAATTTAGTTTGTCATTTTTGCAAAGAATCGGAAAAGCAAAATAGTGCCCGGCCTTTTCCTGTCTTTGTTTGGTGGCGCAGATATTAAGCGGGCTTGCAGTCGCCCAGGACGTCAAAGAGCGCGTGAAAAAGGCAGTCGAGGAGCTGAAGGCATCGGGGATAACCCCGTGCCTTGCGACTGTGCTCGTTGGCGACGACCCGGCGTCAGCGACGTACGTCAACAGCAAGCAAAAGACCGCAAAAGAGCTTGGAATCGCTACCCGCGACCACAGGCTTGCCGCGACCTTCAAGCAGCACGAACTCTTGGAGCTCGTACAGCTCTTGAACAGCGACCCTGAGGTGCACGGCATACTGGTGCAATTGCCTCTGCCAAAACACATTGACGAGTTTGCAATAATAAACACCATTAGCCCGCTAAAGGACGTGGACGGGCTGACTCCGTACAGCGCCGGGATGCTGCAGAACGGCATGGCGCTGCTAAAGCCCTGCACGCCTTCCGGCGTGATGGAGATATTCGACTATTACAAGATAGCCCTTGAGGGCAAAGATGTAGTGATAATAAACAGGAGCAACCTTGTAGGCAAGCCGCTGGTGTTCATGCTCCTAGAGCGCAATGCCACCGTGACTGTCTGTCACTCTAAAAGCAGAGATCTTGCAGCGCGACTAAAGCAGGCCGACGTCATCATAACCGCGGTAGGAAACCGCCAGCGCTTTACCCTGACTGCGGACATGGTAAAGCAGGGCGCAGTAGTCATCGACGTTGCGACAAACAGGGTAAGCGGGAAACTCGCCGGCGACTCTGACTTTGAGGCGGTGAAGCAAAAAGCGTCGTGGATAACGCCCGTCCCCGGGGGCGTGGGCCCGATGACGATAGCGATGCTGATGAAAAACACCGTCTCTGCGGCGTCGGTCTCGCGAGGGGTATCCAGCTGAACGACACGCGCAAGGAAAAGCAAAGGATACGCCGCGGAGCACTTGCGAAGCGCGACGCCCTTTCGCCTCTGGACATAGACCGGCAGAGCGTATTAGTGCAGGAAAATGTTGCCAAGAGCAAAGAGTTTGAAGAGGCGCAGGTCGTCGGAGCGTACTATCCCAAGGGCTCTGAGGTCCGCACCGCGCTTTTGATAGGAATCGCAAAGGAACAGGGCAAAAAGGTGGCTCTTCCCCGGACAGAGGGAAACGACATGAGGTTGTACGAGTACGAGCCGGCAGACAAACTTGTCGAGGGTAGGTTCGGCGTAATGGAGCCGGCGCCAAAGA
>DASUXB010000116.1:0-3073 GCA_036378195.1 Nitrososphaera sp. | reverse complement strand
GACAGCAAGTACAAGAGGCACTACAACAGCGACGATGACAAATACTATGGCCCGAAGCATTTCAAGTACAAGGAGAAGTTCCACGATGACGGCAACGACGGGTACTACTACAGCGCACACTGGAAAAAGAAGTTCAAGTACCACCACGATGACAGCTACTATAATACCGTAAAGATCGTCATACACAACCACTACAGCAGCGACTACAGAGGCGGTACGAACTACTACGTCCACTACGACAACGAGGACTATGACAACAGTGACAGCACCAAGACCTTCAAGTTCTACGATGAGCACTTTGAGGACCACCAGTGGGACGAGGAAGGCAAGTTCTACTATGACGACGACGGCAACGAGTACCAGTGCGACGACTTTTACATGGGAAGCGTCTACTACGACTTTAACGGCGCGTTCTACAAGTGTGACGACTTTACTGCAAGCGAGGACTTTGAAGAAGGCTACTAAGAAGACGTAGCCCCTTCTCCTCTTTTTTATTTCCCAGTTTTGTCACTAATCTCGACTTGCAAAGCTATGCTGTCAGCATGAAACATCAAAAACAATTTGCAGGATGACGAAGGTGCAGTCGACATTGCAAGCAAGGTGCTTCAAGCTGCTATCATTGCTACATCTGCTTCTCTGGTATAGATAAAAACAGAAAGATGAAGATCACTAATGGGCTGACATGATGATGATTTAGCTTTATATTCCAAGATGATAAAAACTGTCATTGCAAGTTGTTGAGATGCCCGTGCTGCGGGGCAGAAATGAAGGCCGACCGCGAGCTTGAAAACACGATAATCTACAAATGCACAGTGTGCGGCCTGAGCAATTCTGTCTTAAAGGACAACCCGGATGCTGCCAAGGAGAGGGCCTGACGATCTCGTCGATTTTGTGATCTTGTTTATTTTGTAACTAGGACTTTGCCTTTCATCCGGGAGTGGACCGGACAAACATGTACAAGAATGTGGGAATTGGCGCCGTAAGGGCGTAATCATAGTTGGCTCATTCCTTTCCAGACCTCTTGAAATAATGCAAAGAGAAGGGACGAATTCACCACGAATTAGAATATGCAGGTCGAATTGGATAATCTTGAAAGAACTTTCATGCATAATGGTTAAAAACTCCTGATTCGGACACATGGCAATGTCTTTTACGAGTAATTGCGATATTTTCGCTGCAATACACGATATGGGCATTAATAGGGTGATTAAACACATCATGCGCCAGCGGCCTTCTCTCTTCAATTATGGCACGTCCTTGGTAGCATCGAATCCCCAATTGCTTTGCGAACGCATTGATGCTGCACCTGAAGTGATTGGAAATCAGAATCCTCTCGTTACAGTCCTTGATCCACTTCCTGTTATTGGCCTGAGCGGTTTTCCCCCTGGCTCCGTCGGTCCAACCGACTTGGGGCTAAATTTTGGGGTCCAGCTTTCCAAGGGGGAAATGGATTTCTTCAACGGAAATGTTTTCACCCTCCCGCCAGAACTCAATCCACTTGCAAATCAGCGCCTAGCAGTGCACTTTAGAGTCTGTGCGGGAATTGGTTGCCCATCAAAAGACATAGTGCTGCCTGGAAGGCTGCCGACATCATCATCTTCTTTTGATAGCGCCGTCCTGGCCAGAGCACAACGGCGTGCAGTATCGACGAAATCAGATGTAGCTGTTGCCGACTTGCTGCATGATAAAAGAGATGTGCCTACTCCCGGCGTCCTTTCGCCGGGCCGGGATAAAAACAACTACCCCGTGACTTTGCCGACAACGCGGCTAGAATGTTTCTGCCTTGACCTGTTTGCCACTGCAGGCTGCAAAATAACCGGGGTTGTCGGAAACCAGAGAATCGAGCCCCGCGTGGACGGCATAGAGATAGTAGACCTAAAGCCTGAAGGTCTAGAGAATGCAATTGAATGTTATGCAAGGCTGGTTCTCAACCATGGAATCTTTCCTCCTATAGCTGAATTCGCATCAAACCTGGCGTTTGGCTTGTTTGACATTCCAAGCTCAAGTGGCAGCAGCGATGACGTTCAGATTTCAGGCGACATCCAAGTTTCGGCGTCGACAACCGTTCCCAATAACCCTGCGATAGAGGATGATCAGCTCAAGACGTTCATCAACCTGGACAAGGTCGATCTTGACATAGTAGTTTCGCCTTCTGGCGGCGGAGGTGGTGGGGGCGGCGGCAGCGGCGGCGGAGGAACGATAACCCGTGCCGTCCGGCCCCGCACTCGCACCGGAACTTTTGACCTGACAGCAGCAGTATCTGAACAAGCCTTCAAGAAAATCTACGGGGCTCTGATAAAGGGTTTCAAGTTTAACATTTCCGACACTGGCAGCTGGGGCATCTTTACTGCTTCTTATGCAGTCGCCGCGCATCTAGAAGGCGGCACGATTGACTTGCGCAGCAATGGATCAATCGTGGTAAGCGAGCTGGATGTCAAGTGGGACACTCTTCATGTGGACATCGGCATCGACATCCCCACGGTTACAATAGGGGGCTTTTGCATCATCCCTAATCCTTTTGGAGGGTGTCTGGTCAGGGCACCCTCGCTGGATCTGTTCGACGGAAGCCCAGACATTTCCATACCTCTTGATCTGAGTGGAGTGATAACCTCTGAAATCACGTTTAGCGCGATTCCAAAGGTGTTTTACGGGGTTGGCTCTGGCGGCCTGTCAAACAGGTGGCAGATTACAATGGTGCCGACGCTCCCAATCGACCTGGACATAATCGACATCGCAGACACCGTCGGAGACCTATTCCACAACCTCATAGTCGATGCAATCGACAATCTCTTGGCATCGCTGGGCCTCCCTGGCTGGGCAATAGACTTTATCGACTTTGTCCTGGGAGGGATAGAGGGGATTATTCGGACCGTCCTGGACATTCCCGACGATGTAGGCGAATTCATCTTGGACCTGATTGGCAACCTGGGGATATTCCAAGCACTCATAGACGCGATAAGCCAGTACATCGCCATAATGCTCTTTGAGCTTGAGGACCCTGTGGAGGTTCTTCCTGCAAACCCTGTCCCTACGCCTGCCAATCCCGTCGCTCCCTTGATTCCCGTAAAGATTC
>DASUXB010000115.1:0-4677 GCA_036378195.1 Nitrososphaera sp. | reverse complement strand
TGAGTCGTACGCTCTAACCAAGCTGAGCTACCCCGGCACGCGCGCTCAGCAAGCGTACTGCGATTTGGGATATTTCCGCCCTGCTTATATTAACTATTCAAACGTGCGACGGACATCGCCTTCCAGCACGCCCGAGCCCGTATGCAGCCTGTCGATGTGCTTTGACAATGCTTCTTTAGAGTCAAAGGGCAACTCGCAGTAGGGGCATACGACTGCCGCGGCGCTCAGGTCCTTGATGTACGCAATCGCCTTTGGGTTTATGATGCACACCGGCGTCCCCTTTAGCGCTGTGTCCGCAGTCGACATCGTCGACAGGTGTATGCGCTCGAAAATGTCGTCACGGTACACCATGCCAAGTACCGCCGATTGCGACGTGACGATAAGCTGCCTTACGACGTGCTTGTCCATCATGGCAAGCGTCTCTTGCACCGTGCTATGCGGTCCGACCGCAAGCACCGGGCTTGTCATTATCTCGCGCAGTTTCACCTTGCCGGGATTTCTGCCCTGCGACATTACCTTGAACAGAATGTCCGTTTTGCTCACGATGCCGACGACTTCGCCCTGGTGGGATACAAGGACGCTTCTCACGCCCTTTTCCTTCATCTTTTCAAGGGCCTGGTCGACATACCTGTCGCCTTCCATTATGGCCACGTTCATGTTGATAAAATTCTCTATCGGCAGGGAAAGTAGTGACGTGATGTCGGGGCCGGAACTCATAGGTAGTTGTCTGCCATGTTTTATTTAAGCGTGGCGTGGAAATTTTTTGAAAAACGTGATAGTTCCTACTACTGTTACTATGCTTGCCGCCCCTCGAACCTGAGCTTTATGAGGTTCTGGCCGCCTGCCTTCCTTATCTCAACAAGCTCCTCTCGCTCTAGCCTCTTTACAAGCCTCCACACGGTCGTCTTGGGCAGGCTGAACCTTGTGCGCACCTCGCTCTCAAACGCCGCGCCCTCTTTTTCGGCAAGAAAGCCAAGCACGTCACGGTCTTCGGGCCTCAGGTGGGGCTTTTCCTCGATTATCCTTGCGACTATTCTGCCAAGAAGGCCGGTGTCCATCTGCGACTCGGGTATCCCCGCAAGCGCTCTTGCAGATTCGACCGGCGACGCGCTTGATGATGATGATGACGATGACGCCACTGATGCCGCATCATCTCCTTCTTCATCTAGCTCTTGCTGTTCTTCCTCATGTTGCTGCGGTTCCAGCATGGGCTGCGCGCCAGAGCCGTTAGGTTCCGGATCGCGCATCATAGTGGCTGCAGGCGCCTTGCCCGTCCTCCTTTTCTTGAAGAGGAAAAAGTATGCGCCGGCGCCGCCCCCTGCCGCCGCTACTCCTCCTATTATCGCAAACAACATTGTCGGAGACTGCTGCATCGTGTTGTTTATAGCTGCGACGGCCTGGGCGGTGGTAGACCTTGCCTGCGAATACTTGCCCTGCGAAAACTCGGACCTGGCCTGCTCAAGGAGCGACGACGCGCGAGAAACGTCGCGCCCTTGGCTTGACGCCTGCGTTATCTGCGAGCTTGCGCGCGAGATCTCTGACTGCGCCCCAGTATAGTCAGTTATCACGACCGGAACCTGGTCGCTTGCCTGCGTCGCCAGCCTGATGGCGTCTGAGAACCTGCCGGCGTTCTTTGCCGCCGTCGCGTTTGCAAGGAGGGATTTCTCCTCTGGAAGCTGTATGCCTTGGTAGCCTGCCTCCGCCTGCTTGATTGCCGCGTCGGCAAACTTTATCGTGAGGTCTGCCTGATCTTCCGTCCCAAGGGTGCCGACGAGATAGCTAAAGTGGACGGTTCCAGACTTGAAGGTGAGCAGGGACTGGCTGCCTATCTGGCTTATCACAGGCACGTTGCCGCCATAATCGGTGGGGATGCTGTCTGCGGGCATCTTTATTGCCACCTCGATGGGCGCTTCAAGGCTGAATGTCCAGGTCCTGCCCGCCTTGTTGACTAGGTCCGGCGTCAGGTAGCTTATCCTGGCACCTGTCGCGTTTCCGGCCGTTATCTCTATCTGGCCGGGCGTCACCATCTTGAACGGCAGGGTCTTGTCGTCGAGGTCGGTGACGATGAGCTCGCTGATGTTTGTGCCAAAGAGCTTGACCGGCACCACCTTGCTAGCGGCAGCGGTGGTTGTTGTTGTCGTGTTTGCCAGCAGTATGTCGTATTCAACCAGCGCGTCGCCGTTTGGAAACAAGGCCATAAACAGCGAGTCGGGAGTGTAGACCCGGGGCGACTGCGCGCCGGCCACGCCCGTGCTTGCGCTAGCAAGGACGGCCGCGATCGTCAAGATCGCAAATATCCTCGGAATGGAAAATCCTGTAGATGGTCTCCAAGGACAAGAATCTCTCATTATAACAATTGTCCGGCTTAAAAAAGCATGTCGTAACGATATAAGTCTTCTGACCGCCGCTCAGGGGTAGAACCTTGAGAAATTCTTTTCCTTGAAACTTTCTACCCACTTGAACTTGCGCTGCAAAGTCGCGGTGTACACTTTGGTCCAGTCAAGCTCGACATAGTTGAGCCACGCCTTCATGACGCGGGGGTCGATGTAGTTGCGCAACGAAGTCCCAAGGTTGTAGTCGCGAGTCTCTTGCTGCAGCTTTAGCTGCATCTTTAGTTTAGAAAGGCGCTCTTTCAGGCGCTTTTCCTGGACCTCAGTCTTCCAGTTTCCTGCCGCCACCTGCTTTTCAAGCTCGGCTATGGCCTCCTTTCTCTTGGCTACTGCTTCCTCGAACTTTTCCGCGGCCTTTTTGGCAGCAGGGTTCTTGGGGTCGACTCCCTTTTTGTGGTTGCACTCTATAGCTGCTTTCAGGTTTGCAGACTTTGCCACGTACACCTTGTCTGATTCCTGCGAGTCTTTGTCAACCTTTATGGGCGGGTTGACGAGCGCCTGCTGCACCACCTTTGTGGCGATGCACGTCCTGAACACCTTGGCAGTGAGGCCGGGCATCACCGTCTGGAAGAACGCGTTTACCTTGCGCGAGTTGATGTCGTCAAATATCTGTTGGTCAGGTTTCTTGTTTTTCATAAAGTTGCGCAGGTTGTCGTACAGCGCCCGCGTGTCCTCCGAGTTGACCTCCAGCGTCTTTTGCCATGGCACGCTGTCCTTGCCGAGAAAGTTGAACTCGATGTATTGTTTGCCATTTTGTTGTGGGAACTTTATGTGCTCGACGCGAAGCGTGCTTGCGCCCACAGTGTCGGCCTCGTCGGGGTCCTTTTCGTCCCCGACTCTCATCGCAAGCTTGAAGATGAGGTACGCCGCTGTGGCGGCCTTGTCGTTAGAGCCCTTCATCTTGCGCATTATCTCCTTTTCGACCTTGCACAGCTGCTGCGCCAGTTTCAGCGCCTTGTCGTACTTGGCTTTATCATTGCCCTGCCGCAGCTCTGACGAATCGTGGAGCCAGACGTACTTGCGCTTTTCCGTCAGGTTCTCCATCCAGGTCGCAAGCCACGTGGACGTTTGGTCGTGGACTATTTCCTTCCACTGGCCCTCTGGCACCGGCGCGTCCTTTCCAAGGTTTAGTGTAACATCCTGCGGCCTGACTCTTGGCTTCCAGCGGCCGCGCAGCGGGTGCTGACCTCTGCCCATGAACAGGCCCGGAGGCTCGACAAGCCAGTTGGCAATGTCGACTTCCTGCCCGTCGACTATTGCCTTGCCGTACAATGCCTTTAGTCGCTCGCGCTCTGCCTTTTTTGCCTCTGCCATCTTTTTCTTTTCCTCCCTCGGCAGGTTCTTTATGCGCTCTATTTCGCGCTCTTTGATGACCTTCTCCTCGTCAGCAAGCCTGTACGCCTGCGAAAAGTCAAAATCGGAAATTTTCAGGTCAGCCTTTCTGAATTTTTCAGGAAGCAACGGCTTCAAGTCGAGCAAAAAGTTGGACTGGAACACTGGGTCCTGCACGTAGTGGGTGTCCTTCTTTTTCGCCCACGCGTACACCAGCTCCTCCTGGTCCGTGTTGAGCGCGACCTTTTCTCCCCTTATCGAGATGGTGATGCCCCTTGGCTGGTGCTCGGGCGGGAAGGCGACGCCCCTGTGGACAAGCGAACTCCACCTTACGCGCGCCTGCGGAGGCTGTGGTGCAGCGGCAACCTCTTCCATGTAATTTATTGATGAAACGCGCTCTTCTATTCTTAAATGTTTACCTAGACTAGGGCACGGTCGCCCTGTATTTCCTCGCCTATCGCAGTCGCCTCGCCCTCCACTGCGCGGTTCATGACCTCAATTGCCGCCTTTTTGTGCAGGTATTCGTTGTTGTTGCCGCACCTGTACGAGTAGGTGCACCGGGGACAGCCACTCTCGCTCGTGCACGGGCACTCGGACAGTATGCGAAGCGCCCTTCCAAGCGCCTTGTCCAGCCGGTCGTACAGCACTTTGCTTGCGCCGTTTCCGCCAATGCTTCCGTCGTACACGAATACCAGCCCGGACGAGCCGAGTGAGATTCCGCCTAGGTCCTGCGATGCGCCTCCCGTAATCATGGCGCTTCCCTCTATTATGACGTGCTCTGAGGCGTGGAACGCGCTCATCTCCACGTACTCCTCGTCTTCCGCCTTTGACATTGTCTCTTCCGGCCTTGGCGCACGGAACACGAAACCCTTGGTCGTAAACTCGAACTCTAGAGGCTGGTCGAACATCACTTTTGTCTTGCCCTGGGTGACTTCCTGCCCTATCTCGACGTTGG
>DASUXB010000114.1:0-6653 GCA_036378195.1 Nitrososphaera sp. | reverse complement strand
TAAAACTACTGGGCAAGTGGTCCGCAAACAGGGCCGCAGGCAGGAGGCGCCCGCTTATCGCGGTGTTCAGCATGACCCATTACTGCAACTTTTACTGCCCCATGTGCCCGTTTGGCGACGCGGACAAGGAGGGCCAGGTGGCGCTTGCGAGGCGCAAGGACCTGACGACTGAGCAATGGAAGGCGGTGTTTGACAAGGTGTCCAAATACTGCGTGTGGGCCATAGTGGAGGGAGGCGAGCCCACGAGCAGGCCGGACTTTATGGAGCTCATAAAACACCTGCACGGTCTAAAGATGCCGATAACTCTCATCTCCAACTGCTCGCTCTTGCACACAATAGACCTTGACGAATTGAAAAAGCACATCCAGTTTGTCACGTGCAGCATCGACTCGACCTACGAGGAGCCGTACTGCAAGGTACGCGGCGTCAACCCGCACATGTACCGCAGGGTCATGGACAACCTGCGTCTCTTGACGGAACACAAGGTTCCGCACTATTTTAACAGCGTCATCACGAAATACAACGCGCAAGAATTCATCGACCAGACGTATTTTGACAGGGCAAAGGAGCTTGGAGCAAGCGCAGTCTCGCTTACGTTTGTCGAGGACAGGTCCGACGTCGACTACTCGCTTTTGCCGGACAGGCAGACCATGGACAGGGTGTGCGAAAGCGTGCTTGACTATATCGGCAAGAAAAAGGGCCCGCAACTGATGATCCCGGCAGAATATTTCCAGCAGATACTGGAGCACGGCCGGGGGATGTTTGACGAATGCGGCGTCTGGAAGAGCATCTTTGTAAACGGCGACGGGACCGTGATGGTGCCATGCTGGAAGTTCAACGGCCCGGAAAACACGTACAGCCTCCTTGAACATTCGGTGGACGAGATATGGAGCGCGCCGCAGTGGGACATTGCAAGGACGTGCCATGACTGCCAGGTGCTCGGCTGCATCTGGTATTCGTCGCAGCCCGTGTCGACGTTTGCGCGAAACTACATGCGCGGCCTTGGCAAGATAATCAGCCAGGAACGCCCTGAACTTGCAGAGGCCGTCTGATTACAGCCCGGGGCAGGCGCTACCAGATACTTGAAGGTCTATGACACGCTGGCAGCAAAAAAGAAGGACTTTACCCCCGGAGATGTTGCGAGGATATTTCTCTGTGGGCCGACCGTGTACGACTATTTGCACGCTGGCCATGCAAGGATGCTCCTCTTTTACGACGCCGTTGCACGCTACCTACGCTCTCTGGGCACGGAGGCCAAGGTCATTGTAAACATCACAGACATCGACCCCAAGGTGTTTGCAAGGGCGAAGGCAGAAGGCCGAGAACCTAAAGAGCTTGCCGGCGCGTACATCGGCGAGCTCTTGTACGACGCAGCTGCGCTTGGCATCGACGGCTTTGCGCTTGCGCGCGTGTCAGACCACGTGCAGACGGCGCGCTTGCTTGCAAGGCGCCTGCTCGACGAGGGCAAGGCGTACAGCGCAGGCGGAAACGTCTACCTCGACGCCAATGGCGCGGGGTTTGGCAGGCTGTCAAAGATGACAGAGCAAGAGCTTGCAGACTGCCGGCTCGACATTGCGCCGGGCAAAAAGTCGCCGTCTGATATACTGCTCTGGAACGCAAGCGAGGATTTTGGAGCAAGTTTTCCCGACGATGTGCTTGGAGGGGGCGTGCCATGGTGGCACATGCAGGACACGTCGGTTGCTATGGTCAGCTTTGGCGGCAGGTACGACATGCACGGAGGCGCAGACGAGCTGGTGTACCCGCACCACGAGTCGCACCTTGCGCAGCTGAGCGCGCTCACGTCAGAGAGCAAGCCGGTAAAGCTGTGGACGCACGTCGGCCTTGTGTATGCCAAGGGAAAAAAGATGAGCAAGTCGCTTGGCAACACGGTCGCAGTCAGGGAACTGCTGCAAGACCACAGCGCGAACGAAATGCGATTATATTTTTACTCTACACATTATAGAAAGCGGCTCGACTTTTCAGAGCAAGACCTGGCAAGGTGCGCAGCTGCTGACTCTGTCATTGCAGGCGCAATCGACAAAAAAAGCAAGGCGACGTACATGAAAAGATTCATGCAAAAGATGGACGATGATTTTGACACGCCGGGAGCGGTAAAGGTGATGCTTGAAGCGGCGTGCGCAGGTGCAGGTACGGGGGCGATGGCAGAGATTCTTGGCCTCAGATATCGATGATTATGGCAGGATGGAGGAAAACGAGTGGGCGTTCTGCTCGCTCTGGTCAAAGGAAATAAAAATCAGGTGCGCAAGGGCGCTTGTCAATCCGCGGCTCAAAGGCGACTATTTCTTCAACAGAGCAACGATTGAAAATTGCAATGTTCCGTACGAGCAGGTGGCAAGGGCGTTCTGGGACGCAGGCATCGACTGCCACCTCTACTTCAGGTCGCAGCCGCCGCAAAACTTACGTGTGGTAGACACCATGTACGTATTGAAGTCTGTGAAAAAGTCCGGACCAATCAGGGCCCGGGTGACAGTGTGCAAACCGTCAGACATCGCAACGTGGATAGATGTTTTTTGTAGGTCGTTTTCAGTCCCGGAATGGAAGGACGAAGTCGAGCGCATCGTAACAACCAACGCCAAGAAACTGGACCTCTTGCTGGCATACAATGACGATGACGACATGCCGGCAGGATGTGCGGCGCTTTTCACAAAAAACAACCTGATAGGCGTCTATTGCCTTGGCACCGTTCCGGCCCAGAGGAGCAGGGGCGTCGCCAAGTCGATTCTGAATTTTGCCAAGGCGCTTTCGGAAAAGCGCGGCCGGGTTTTGTTCCTGCAGACGCTTGGAAGCGAGAACCTGCTTGGCCTGTACAAGAGCGCAGGGTTTGAAACAGTCTATGCAAAGGCGATCTGCGCCGTTGCGAAAAAGACTTGAAGATATATTAAGCAGATTCTAATGCAGATAAACGAGATGCGTAGAAAGGTCAAGGTCGCCGTTGCCGGGATAGGCAACTGCGCTTCTGCTCTAGTCCAAGGCACCCGGTACTACCGAGAAAACCCAGACGCCAAAAAGCAGGAAAGCGACTGGATAGGCTTGACAGCGTACAACCTCGGCGGGCTGGAGCCGTCCGACATCGAGTTTGTGGCGGCCTTTGACGTCAACGCAAACAAGGTAGGAAAAGACCTTTCCGAGGCGATATTTGTCAAGCCGAATAACACTATTCGCATCATAAAAGAGATGGACAAGATGGATGTCAAGGTGCAAAAGGGCGAGGTCCATGACGGCATCGGCAGGCACCTTGCGCAAAAGATCAAAGTAGCAGACGGCCCGGCGGCAAACGTGGCACAGGTGCTAAAGGACACGGGCGCAGAGATGCTGCTAAACTATTTGCCTGTCGGAAGCAGAAAGGGCACGCAGTACTACGCAGAGGCGTGCCTTGATGCAGGGTGCGCGTTTGTAAACGCAATACCGGTATTCATCGCATCTACGCCAAAGTGGCAGGACGCCTTTGCAGGCCGCGGCCTTGCGTGCGCCGGCGATGATGTCATGAGCCAGCTTGGCGCAACTGTTGTCCACAAGACGCTTGTCAAGCTGTTCGTGGACAGAGGCGTCAAGGTCAACGAAACTTATCAGTTGAATATCGGAGGCGACATGGACTTTTACAACATGCTCGACGAAGAGCGCTTGGAGGACAAGAGGATAAGCAAGACATCCGCGGTGGCCGCCATGGCCCCATACGAGGTCCCGATGCGCATTGGCCCGTCCGACTTTGTAGGATTCCTTGAGAACGACAAGATTTGCTACATCTCTATAAAAGGCCAGTACTTTGGCGGAATCCCGGTGGAACTTGACTTGAAGCTAAAAGTGGTGGACGCCTACAACTCGGCCGGCGTCATGATAGACGCGGCAAGGTGCGCAAAAATAGCAATCGACAGGGGGATATCCGGCCCGCTTGACAGCATATCTGCCTACTGCTTCAAGCACCCGCCAGTCCAGATGCCATATTCTGTGGCAAAGGCCAATTTCCTAGAGTTCGTAGAGGGCAAGCGGGAACGCTAGCCGCAGATCTGATTAAAAATACTTGACCAAAAGGAAGCGCGATTGAGTGCCAGCACAGATATTTAGCCCTGCGTAAAATCTCATCTCAGAACCCACTTGGTCCACATCAAAAAGCTCGAAGTGTACGGGTTCAAGTCGTTTGGATTCCGCAATACTATCGTGCAGTTTGAGAAAGGGCTAGTAGCCATCACGGGGCCAAACGGCTCGGGCAAGAGCAACATCCTTGACGCCATCATGTTTGCGATAGGCGAGAACAGCCCCAAGGCCATGAGGGTAGACAAGTTCCAGTCGTTATTCCACGACGCCAACAATCCCGGCCACAGGCTCATACGCGTCAGCGTCACGTTCGACAACGCGGACAGAGGGATACCGATGGACGAGGACGCAGTCACCCTTACAAGGGAGATGGAAGGCCAGAGCGGCGAGTCGCAATACCTGCTCAACGGGAAAAAGGTGTCCAAGACTGCCATAATGGAGCTGCTTGAAGTGGTGCTGTCGGCTCCAAACAAGCTCAACATCGTGCAGCAGGGCATGATAACAAGGATTTCAGAACTGAACTCTGAGGAGAGGCGCAAGATAATCGAGGACATTGTCGGCCTCTCGTATTTTGACGAGAAAAAGGCAGAGGCGCTAAAGCAGCTCGACGAGGCCGACAGGCGCCTTGAAGTCGCGTTTGCAAGGATGGGCGAGATCCGAAAGCGCATAGACGAGCTGGAGGCAGAGCGCAACGACCAGCTGCGCTACGAGCAGACGGGTTCTGAACTAAAGCGGTTCAAGGCGGTGCAACTTTCAAACAATATCAGAGTTGTGAGGAGCAAGCTTGCCACCAGTACGCAGATACTTGATGGCAACAACCAGCGTTCGGCGCAGCTTGCAAAGCAGCTGGACGAATTGCGGCGGGAGATAGAAGGGCTAGAGACTGAAAAGGCCAAGTTCATGGAGGAGGTAGACGCGGCAAACAAGGCCAAGGCGCAGCTTGCAAGCAGGACGGCTGCAATCGTCCACGACTCGGAGCGCACCAAGGCGATGCTAGGCGAGTCGCAGCGCAGGATTTCCGACATTGAAAGGAGGCTTCCACAGATAGAGGGAGGCAAGCAGGCAATTGCCCTTCGGGCAGCAGGCATGAAGGCAGACGCGGAAAAGATGCAGGCGTTGGTGGCCCAGAAAAAGGAAGCGCTTGCCACCTTGCGCACAAGACTGGACCAGATAAACGTCCAGGTCGAGGAGGTTTCGGCAGTAATTTCACGCTATACAGGATTGAGGCAAAAACTGGAAGGCAGGCTAAAGCGCGTTTCATCGCTTGGAAATTCAGTCGAAATGTCTGCGGCAAGAGTAGAGGAAAAGATCAAGACTAACGCGTACAAAAAAGACGCCGGCGACTCGGCCCTTGCTTCCCTTGCGTCAGAGGTCGATTCTGCAAAAACTAGAATATCAGAGCTGCAAAAGTCGCTTGAATCAGACAGGTCGCGCGTGCAGGAAACAACAAGCACACTCGATGCGCTCACAGAAACCAAGGCCGCCCTGGAACGCGAGCTTGCCGACTCTGCAGCGATACTTTCAAAGGCAGACACGATGGCGACCAAGTTCGAGGAGCGGGCAAGCGTGGCCAAGCACGCTATGAACGAGGACTTTGCAATCGCGGAACTCACAAAATACAGCGAGAAGTTCGGCATCAAGGGAATCGTTCACGACCTGATAAGGTGGGACAAGGGCTACGAGCGGGCGGTGCTTGCTTCCGGCTCGGAATGGATGAAGGCGTTTGTGGTCGAGGACGTCAAGTCCATGATAGCAATCGCCGCGTACGCAAAGGAAAAGAAACTCCCGCGCCTTCGCATAATCCCGCTTGACATCGTTGGGCGCCACAAGACAAAGCCCGCAAAGGAGTTCAGGGGCGACACGAACGTGGTTGGGCGCGTGTCAGATTTTGTGTATTCAGAATATGAAGCATTACCCGAGTTTCTGTTTTCGGACGCAATCGTGGTCAGGAACTCGTCTGCGGCGTACGCGCTTGCAAGGCAGGGTTTCCGGGCAGTGTCTGTGGAAGGCGAGCTGTTTGAGCCGGAAGGAGGCTCGATGGCACTTGACTTTGGATCAAAGATCTCCGACCTGACAAAGGCCATCATCCTTGGCGACTCAGTTGAGTCGCTCCGGGACATGCTAAGCAGGTTGTCAAAGGTGGTGGAGAAAAAGAACGCGCAGCTGCGCGAGGCCGCAGAGCGCATCGCGTCGGCCGAGGGCGAGAAGATAAGGCTAGAAATCCAGATTTCAAGTAGCGAGACCCGCCTTGCGCAGGAATCCTCGTCCGTTGTGGGCAAGGAAAAGACGTTGCTAGAGATGCAGGCGCATGGACAGGCGCTCGTACAGGAGGCAGAATTGCTAGTCGCAGAGCTAGAGAGATACATGCGCAGGCTGGCGCTGATTTCTCCGACAGTCAACAAGTTGTCTTCTCGCCTGCAGGGAATCGACGAGTCGGCTGCAAAGGCGCGCCTTGCAGAGATAAACGTCGAGCGCAACCAGATAGTGAAGCAGGCAGACACCGCAAATATCGAGCTGAGCCAGATTTCAAGCTCGCTTGGCGGGATTGAAAGCAGGTTGGAATTCGACCAGCGCCAGCTTGCACAGATGGACGAGGAAAA
>DASUXB010000113.1:0-2219 GCA_036378195.1 Nitrososphaera sp. | reverse complement strand
GAGAAAGGGAGGAAGATGGTGATAGACGGCGGATACACCGGCAAGATAAACGACGTCGACCCGTCACTCGTAAACACTCTTGTAAACAATGGCTTTGTGCCGGTGGTGTCTCCTATTGCACTCTCTGAAGAATTTGATTTTCTCAATGTGGACGGCGACAGGGCTGCGGCGTACGTGGCCGGCGGAATAAAGGCTGACAAGGTGATATTCATCACCAACGTTAACGGCCTGATGCTCAACGAAAAACTCGTCACTGGCATGACCCTTGAGCAGGCAAAAGCGACCCTGCCAAAGATAGGCTTTGGCATGGAAAAGAAGGTGCTTGCCTGCACGGAGGCGCTAGAGATGGGAGTAAAGGAAGCTATAATTGCGTCCGGACAGGTCGACAACCCTGTGTCGTCAGCAATCGCGCACAACAACTGCACGGTGATAACCCCAAAATGAACGGCGAGGACAACTACCTAGGCACGCTGTACCAGAGGTTCCCTGTGAACGTCGCAAGGGGCAAGGGAGCTAGGGTATGGGACATAAACGGTAAGGAATACATCGACTGCATGGGAGGATACGGCGTCGCGCTCGTAGGCCACTGCAACGACCGCGTCGTTGAAGCCATCAAAAAGCAAGCAGAGACTCTGATAACTGCGCACATGTCAGTCTACAACGAGACGCGCCTTGAATTCATGAAGAAAATGGCGCAGGTGGCGCCGCCGGGATTGACCAAGATGTTCTTTACAAACTCGGGTGCCGAGTCTGTGGAAGCGGCGCTAAAGTTTGCAAGGAAATTCACCGGCAAGCCCGGCGTTATTGCCATGAACGGTGCCTACCACGGCAAGACGTTTGGTGCACTTTCTGTCACTTACAACGAGAAATACCGCAAGGCGTTCATGCCGCTCCTTGAGGGGGTAAAGTTCGCCCCGTACGGAGAGCCGGCGAAACTTGAAGAGGCCATAGACGACTCTATCGGCGCGGTGATACTGGAACCAATACAGGGTGAGACCGGCATCATTGTGCCGCCTGACGACCTCATACCCAAGATCCGCGAGATATGCAGCCGCAGAAACCTCGTGCTGATATTTGACGAAATACAAGCAGGACTTGGCAGGACAGGCAAGATGTGGGCAGGGCAGAACTGGAACACGACGCCGGACATCATGTGCCTTGCAAAGGGCATCGCCGGCGGAGTCCCAATGGGTCTCGTACAGACAAAACCGGAGATAATGGACGCTATGAAGCTGGGCGAGCACTCATCTACCTTTGGCGCAAGCCCTCTAGCCTGCGCGGCGGCTTCTGCGACACTAGAGGCGCTGACCACTGACGGGCTAGTGGACAATGCCGCCAAGACTGGCAAGGTGTTCAAGGAAAAGCTGCTGGCCCTTAAGGAGCGCCACAAAATAATCCGAGAGGTTCGCGGCCTTGGAATGATGCTCGGCGTCGAGCTCCGCTTTGAGGTAAAAGATGTGCTCTTTGACGGAATCAGCAACGGACTGCTTATACTGTACTCGGGAAGAAACATCTTGCGCCTGCTTCCGCCACTTGTGATGAACGAAGCGACGGTTTCCCGCGCAGTTGAAATAATGGATGCGGTACTTACAAGGGAGGAACAGAGAAGAAATGTCAATTAGCAACATGGACGAGACAGACGAAAAGATAATCCGCATCCTGCAGACCGATTCGAGAAAGGCATTCGTGGACATTGCAAACGAGATCGGTCTGTCCGAGTCGGCCGTGAGAAGGCGCGTTAAGAACCTCACGGACAGCGGCATAGTAAAGCGCTTTACGATAGAACTAGGCGCGTCGGACAAGACGAGTGCAATAACGCTCATCTCGGTAAGTTCTACCGCCGACACCTCGGCAGTCTCGCAGAGGTTGATGAAGCTTGCCGGCGTCGAAGTGGTCTACGAGATAACAGGTCAATATGACATTGCCGCCATAATCGCTGCACCTGCAATCGTCGAGATAAACAAGTGCATCGACGACATACGCAAGATAGAGGGCGTGTCCGACACGAACACCGTCATAATACTAAAGACGATGCGCTAACCTAGCGTAGATCCGCCCTAGGGTAGGGCACATCCTTGTTGTTTTGCTATTGATAGATATATTGCATGTTCGGCCCTATTAAGCCCGCTATAACCCGTACTTTACTCCATCTTTTCCTTTTGACTTTCTCTTATCACGAGAATCAGCGCAATATATCTCGGTGACGATTGCATGAAAGT
>DASUXB010000112.1:0-6137 GCA_036378195.1 Nitrososphaera sp. | reverse complement strand
AGATGCCTGTACGCGAAACTCATTAGTATAACAATTTCGTGCTAGTCGTGCTGTGCATTTTTGCAAATACTTGCAAACCTGCCACAGCTGTCATGGCGAGTCATGACCTGATGAACAACATGGCAAGCCCCTGCCGCTGCTGCTCCAAGCGTCTAATCGCGGCAGGGGCAAGACCCACGGCGCCACAGTACATTTGACTTGCTCAGGCACGGTTGTGCAGTGCCTGATTGCCAGCTATCTATGAATATAGTTAAGACTTGCTTATCGGCTGATAAGTGAAAAAGTATCTTCAACAGGTGACTAATATCGTGTTCATTTTGACTTTTTATCCAGACTGTAATATTTTTTGCATTGTCAGGCGCTGGCACGCGCCCTCGGGCGACACGCTGTTTTTAAAGGTCAAGACATAATTTTTGCCCATCGTTTAGCCGCCAGCCAGCCATAGAAGCTCAAATCGCAATCGTCTATATCAAAGACAAATCGTATTCTATATTGATATATACCCACGGCTGAAAAATTAGATACAGATGCCAGAAAGCGCTGTCTTTGCAGACAGGTCCAAACTGTCGCCCCGGTACATGCCGCAAGAGCTGCCCCACAGGGAGGCGCAGGTGCGGCAGCTGGTCCACGCGTTTTCAGAGGCTGCGCAAGACCCCGACAGGTTCCCTCTCACGATTCTGCAAGTGATAGGAGTCGCAGGCATCGGCAAGACCACGACCGTCACAAAGGCGGCAAAGGCAGTCGAGGAAGAATTTGCAAGAAGGCGCCTGACCTTAAAGACTGCGTACATCAACCTGAAACTGCAGGGTGGAAACAAGTTTGCAATATACCGCTTTTTGCTGGAGCGCCTTGCGCCCGACCTGCCGTCGCAGGGCCTGAGCGCGGAAGAGATGCTGCGCTACCTTTTGCGGTATCTCCGTGACAACAAGCAGTACGCGCTCATCGTCATGGATGAGATAGACTATTTGATAAAGACAAGCAAGGACACGAGCATCATCTATGACCTCACGCGCCTGAACGAGTTTGAGCCCGACAAGCCCTGCAACGTCAAGGGGGTCATATTCATCGCAAGGAGCACCGACTTTTACAGCCGGCTCGACCCTGCCGAGCTGAGCACGCTTGGCCGCGTGCCAATGGAATTTTCCCAGTACACGTTGGAGCAGGTGAGCGACATTTTGTCAAGCAGGTGCGCGCAGGCTTTTAACCCAAAGGCGATAGGCTCTGACGTAATCGATAAAGTCGCCAAGATAACGACTTCGGGAGAAGTAAACGGCGACGTGCGCTATGCGCTCGACCTCTTGCTGTATGCCGGCAACCTCGCCGAGTCGCAGGGAGCGGGCAGGGTGACACTGGAACACGTGCGCAAGGTGCACGGCCAGACCCACCCGTCAGTGACTACAGAGGAGATCGAACAGTTATCAAAGAACCATATCGTGAGCCTGATCGCAGTGGTGCGCGCCCTAAAGAGCAGGAAAAAACAGTACGTCGAGCTCAAAGATGTCCGGCTGCACGGCGCCGAGCTTGCCGAGCAGCTGGGAATCAAAAAGCTGGATGTCGAAGATTACCTTGACGACCTGAAGGCGCGCCGGCTAATTGAAATGCGGTCGCTCAAGGAAATCGGCCTGCACGGCGCGTCGCTTGCAGAACTGGAGCCCGTGCTCATGGCAAAGGTGAAGCAATGAGCGACATAGAGGCCGGCATCGGGAGCATCGGCAAGATAAAGATAATCAGGGCGCTTGCGCAGGAAGGCAAGATGGCCACCATCTACCTTTTGCATAAAAAGACGGGTCTGAAAAGGGAGGACATCAAGAACAACCTTGACGACCTTGTAAAGATAGGCTGGGTCAGACAGACCAAGTACGCAAGCGTGATGTACGGCCTGTCGGAAAACGAGCAGGTCGCAAGGCTGGTGCAGTTTTTCCGCGACGTGGGCTATGTCGGTCAGCCGTAAAAGTTGACGTACCTGTCGTTGTCCCCGCCTTTGCTCTCCATCCTGTAGAGATTGCGGAACATAATGTCCACTGCGGCCGCTTCGGCAAGCTGGCCGGTTGCTACCTGGTACGCCTGATTTGCGACGTCGAGATCCTGCACCCTGGCGTCAAACGCGTCCTTGCCCATCCCATTTTCCCTTGCGCGCTTTTCAAGCGCCGAGATTATGCGCTCTGCGTGGTAGTTCGTGTGGATGTCAAGCGCCTCTGCGCTGTCGACGCCGTACGCGTCAGAGATGAGGGCGCTCACCTTGCCCTCGTCTTCCCGGGCAATCCCTGCGTGGGCTGCGTCAATTCCAGCCTTGCCCCTCTGCCTTTCTGCTGTAGAGTCGTGCATGTTTAGAAGAACGTGTTAATTTCGCGTTTTCTTCTTATTAACATAGCGCATGGAAAAAGGAATAAAAAGGCGCACCTCAAAAGTCAGACGTGCAGTCAAAGGCCCAGAACGGCAGGTCGAAATTCATCTTTGTGACAGGCGGTGTCATGTCCGGCCTCGGCAAGGGCGTTACCACTTCTTCGACGGCAAGGCTCCTCCAGCTTGCCGGCTACAAAGTTTCGTGCGTCAAGATAGACCCGTACGTCAACTATGACGCCGGGACGATGAACCCAGTCGCCCACGGCGAGGTATTCGTTACGGACGACGGAGGAGAATGCGACATGGACATCGGCAACTACGAGCGCTTTATCGACGCGTCAATGACCAAGGACCATAACATCACCACAGGCAGGATATACATGGACGTGATAGCGGCCGAAAGGGAAGGCAAGTACCTCGGCCAGTGCGTCCAGGTAATTCCCCACGTGACTGATGCCATAAAGGCAAACCTGCGCAGGACCGCTGAAAAGGAGAAACTGGACATCATGGTCGTAGAATGCGGAGGCACCGTAGGCGACATTGAAAGCCTCCCATTTCTTGAGGCGTTCCGGCAGATGGCCCTTGAAGTCGGCAGGCGGAACACGTTCTTTATCCACGTCACCCTTGTGCCCGTGCTCGACGTAGTCGGAGAGCAAAAGACCAAGCCGACGCAGCACAGCGTACAGGAGCTGCGAAGGATTGGAATCCAGCCAGACATTATCGCAGTCAGGTGCAAGACTCCGCTTACCCCGGACGCAAGGCGCAAAATCTCGCTGTTTGCAAGCGTCGAGCAGCAGAGCGTAATTTCGTGCCACGACGCGCCTTCAATCTACAAAGTTCCAGAAGTGATTGAAAGCCAGGGGATGCTAAAGGTGGTGTCGCAAGGCCTTTCGCTGAAGCGAAGCCGGCCCAAATGGGGCGACTGGAAAAAGGTCGCCAGCTCGTTTTCAAACTACAAGGGCTCTGTGAAGATAGCAGTAGTCGGCAAGTACGTCACCCTGCCGGACAGCTACGTCAGCGTCTATCACGCGCTCTCCCACGCAGGCGCAAGCATCGGAAAAAAAGTAGAGATAGAGTGGATAGATTCTGAGAAATTCGAGAATGGTGGCGAAAGCAAGGTTGCCTCGCTCAAGGATTATCAGGGCATCCTTGCGCCGGGAGGATTTGGCAAGCGCGGGAGCGAAGGAATCATCAGCGCGGCAAACTTTGCGCGCGAAAACGACGTGCCGTACCTCGGCATCTGCTTTGGCTTTCAATTAGCAATAGTCGCCTTTGCCCGACACGTCTGCGGCATGGCAGGCGCCAACTCGACAGAACTTGACCCAAACACCAAGAACCCAATAGTCGATTTCATGCCAGAGCAGCGCAACGTCCACGACATGGGAGGAACGATGCGCCTTGGCGGGCACGATATCGCAGTCGAGTCGGGGACCCTTGCGCACAGGCTGTACGGTGCTACTATGATAAGGCGTAGGCACAGGCACCGCTACGAGTTCAACCAGAACTACCTCGACGCGGTGACAAAGGCAGGGCTCGTGCTGTCGGCGCACTCTGACAGCGGCAGGCGCATGGAGATACTTGAAATCCCTGACCACAGGTTCTACTTTGCAGTGCAGTACCACGCTGAGTTTTCAAGCAAGCCGGGCAGGCCCGAGCAGGCGTTTGACGCCTTTGTAAAAGCAGCGGCTAGATCTTGAGCTCGTAAATCCTCTGCCTTGCGTCCCGGAGCGAGGTCTTTTTCTTGACGTACCCGCCATCGATGAGGTGGGAAAGCGAGAGCCGGATTGTACGCTCTGGAAGCATCGTCCTTGTGGCAAGGTCCTTCTGGCTGAGCGCGCCCTCATATTCTAGCGTCTTTAGAATCAGTTTGGCACTTGGAGGCATCTTTAGCATGTCCTCTGCCAAGCGCACCTTCTTGGCCATGAGCGACGCTGCAGAGTCGTCGGCGGTGCGCACAAGCCGCGCAGGAAAGGCGTGCTTGGTGCATTCCAGCGTGTTTTTCACCCTGACACGCCTTCCACCGTCGAGGACTATCTCGCAGTGGTAGCGGCTGGTGATGTCAGCGATTTCGATGCTGGCGTCGTTTGGGACGACAAGCGGCCTGCGAGTGTTGTCAAGCGAGTTTACGGAAACCACGACAAACACCTGCGACTTTTGGATGACCATCGGCCCGCCGGCTGACATTGTGTAAGCAGTAGAACCTGTCGGTGTGGATATGATGACGCCGTCGCTGTTGTCGTGCCAGATGTCCTTTCCATCTATCTTTAGCACGTGCTCCATCAAAGTCGCGCTCTTGCTAGGAAAGACCGCGACGTCGTTGAGCACGGGGTCGACTTCCTTGCCGTCGACCCTCACGGCAAGCCGGAAAACCTCGTCGACCTTGTACTCGCTTCTCTTCAGGCGCGCCGTCGCCTTTTCGAGGTCTCGGACGTCAAGCTGCGCAAGAAAACCTGTGGAATCGGTTTCATAGATCCCAAGGACAGGCGCAGAGGCGGCAGTCACCTTGTGAAAGTATTCCAGGATGCCCCTGTCGCCGCCGGCGGCAAGGACCATGTCGACTTCAGAAGCCGTGCCATAGTCGCCATCCTTCATCACCTGGGACTTTACTCCAAGCGAATCGAGCGTCTTTTTCATCTTTGTGAGAAGTGCGCCGTCGCGCGAGTCGACACCCCAGAGGGCAACCTTCATTGAACGCAATCCTATCTGCGCCGCCTGATTTAAAGCTAGATTAGAGGCGCTTGAAACTGACTGTGTTGTAAAAGTACGAGGCGCTCGACTCTATCTTGTTCATGGGCGGGACCTTGGCAAGGCCCGGCTCTTTTGTTTCAAGCGCGGCGCGAAGTGCGCCGGCGCCAAAGCATACAGCCCACAGCGGGTCCTTTTCCTTCACGTACCCGCAAGCAAAGCCAGCCGCAAGTATGTCGCCGGCGCCTGTCGAGTCTGGCGTGTCGACATTGCGCAGTGTTATCCAGTAGTGCATATCCTTGTGTAGAAGGTGGACTACCCTGTGCTCTGTCGCCAGAACAAACTCGACTCCCCTTGACTGCAGCGCCTGCATCCCTTCCAAGCCTTCCATCCCTCCCGTCAGCGCGGACATTTCTTCTCTGTCGACCTTGAGCGCGGTTATCCCTGCAAGGTCGATGTCAAGTTTGTCTACAAAAGAGATGCTGCCGTCAGGCTCAGCCCTTCGCATGTAGCCCTGCGGGTCAAGCATCACAAAGTCCTTTTTCCCGCGGTTTTTCTTTATCGCGGCAAGCGTGCCTTGCGGAACCTCGTCGATTACGGGACTGACAAGCCAGCAGTCGACCTTGGTATCCAGTATTTGCTGCTCCAAAACCGGCTCGCACCTTGACTGTAAAAACAACCTGCGCAAGCCGCCTTCCGTTTCGAGCCAGAACCGGGTTGTCTGCGCGTCCTTGGCGACGTGTCGGTCTTCTTTAAGGGTGATTTGGTTGTCGCGAAGAAAGTTCCTCTGCGCTTCTGGAAAATCACCTCCCACCTTGGTTGCAAGCTCGACGTCAAGGCCAAAGCGCCTTGCGGTTATCCCGCAATAGCACGACGGTCCTCCCATGCTCTCGACTACGACCCCGTCCGCGCCCTTTATCGTGTCAAGGACGATGTGAGAGGCAATGCCTATCTTCAATGCGATTGCTTTTTTTCTTTTAAAGTGTAATAAAAGGGCTTTTTTAGGCGTCCCTGCGACCTTTTGGGATGGCGGCGCAGAGACGCTTTGCCCTTGAGTAGACAGCGTGCATCCTAGCTATAAGCTTTACGGGCAAACTTTCCTGACCCGG
>DASUXB010000111.1:0-5342 GCA_036378195.1 Nitrososphaera sp. | reverse complement strand
CTCGTTTATGTTGTGGGTCACAAACAGCATCGTCTTGCCTGTCGCTTTGTGGATCTTTAGCAGTTCTGCGTGGAGCATGTCCCGGGTCTGGACGTCAAGGGCCGCAAAGGGCTCGTCCATCAGGAGGATCTTTGGGTCCAGCGCAAGGGCGCGGGCTATTGCCACCCTCTGCTTCATGCCGCCGGACAGCTGGTAGACGTACGAGTCGGTGAATTTCGACAGCTGGACCATGTTTATGAAATAATTGGCAGTCTCCCTCCGCTTCTCTTTCGGAACATTGGCAAGCTTTAGGCCGAACTCGACGTTGTCAAGGACCGACAGCCAGGGAAAGAGCGCCCCTTCCTGGAAGATGACTATTCTGTTTGCGTCGGTCGAGTGCTTGGCCTCGCCGTTCATCATGATGCTGCCCGAGTCCGGGCTGTCCAGGCCGGAGATGATGTTCAAAAGGGTGCTCTTGCCGCAGCCGGAAGGCCCTACAATCGTCACAAACTCTCCTTCCCTTATGTCGAGGTTTATCTTGTCCAGGACCCTGTTTGTCTGGAAAGTCCCGTTGCTGTACGAAAACGTCTTTGACACGTCCCTTACGGACAGTGCCACCTGCTGCTTGCTTTCGTACCTGGATTCGATGAGCGCCATTTCTTTCTCCGTATGTATTTTCTAAGATGCGATATAACGTACCGCAAATGTGCAACGGCTACGATTTAGGCGCAGATTCTGCGCAATTGTTGCGCATACTTTTCTGCAAGGACATCCCTTTCGGCCGTTCCCGCCACTTTGGGGATTGGCTGTACTTCCCCGTGGCCGTGCACCGAGTCGTCGGTGTACATGCATTTGCTGCACTGCCAGTGGACTGGCTCGTAGCAATAGCTGCAGATCTTTGTCACGGAAAGCGGGTAGCCGCACGCCCTGCAGCTCACCTTGTTGAAGGTATGGCTGCTGCTCATTTCCTAGGCCGATTGGACCGCGCGGGCTTGTACCGGGGAAAACTCTAGCACCGCCCCGCCTGTCGGGCTGTAGTCAAAGGCGTACTTTTCGTTGCTTGATACCGGCACCGTCTCTAGCGCGTTTTTATGGCACGACGGGCATCCATCATTGATAGACCTTGCTCCAAGGAGCGAGGCGCACCAAAAGCATTCGTTGCAGATGACGAAATTCACAGGGGCTATCCTTCTTTGCGACGAGACTGTGGCTGTTGACATACGAGCATATTGTATGGCGCGCCGGATTTATTCGTCCTTGAATGCGCCCATGACGCGCAAAATGCGCAGTTTCTGCCGGGTTTTATAACCACGACGACTGGACAGGGCTGTATATCCTCTTCCTTGCGTCGTCAAGGCTGTTTCTCTCTATTATCAGGCCCTGGGTCTTGAGCTCCTCTATTGCGCTCTGGACGGTCCTGCGCGGCATCCGGGTCAGTTCCATCAGCTCTTGCTGGTCGATTGGGTGCTTGGTCTTGATGATGAAGTAGACGAATTTTGCGCCCGGGCCGCCTTCGGGGTCTTTGCGCAGGTACGAGACGCTGAACGCCGATTTTGTCGGAAAGCCTCTCCTCTGGGACTCTATCGACGACACCGTGTCGATGTGGATCTCTGCGAGGTTGACCCGCTGCCCGAATTCTGCTATCAGGGACGACTGCTGGTGCTCAAGGGGCGCCTCAAAGATGAACGTGCTCGGCGGGAACTTGGCCGTCAGTGCGCCTACGAAATTCCATTTTATCGAGCTCTTTTCGTCATAGATGCCGACGTTGACGCCCTCGTTGGCCTCAAGCACGACCTTGTCGGAGCCGAGCTTGACTGCCTCCTCCACCTTGGCAAGCGTAGAGTCGATTGAAAGCTGGTGCCGGGGGTCCTTCTTGCCGACCTTCCACTGAAAGTCGAGGCGCTTTGCTAGGATTGCGTCGGTCAGCTTTTTCTTTTGCTCGTACGTCAGGTTGAGGCTGTTCTCGCCGATTTCAATCATGTCAAACCCTACTTTTGCGGCGCTGTCGACGAATTTTTCAAACGCGTTTTCAGCCACCATGTACTCGGAAATTGTGCTGCCGGTCGAGACCCTCACGCCGAGGTCCTGGTAGAACCTTATCTTTTTTTGCAGCACGTCGTCGGACAACATGAGTGGGAGCACGCCGTAGACCTTGACCACGTCTATGAACGGGGCTATGGCCTCAAAGTTCTCCCTGTCGAGACCCTGCAGCTTGTCGATTATGTACGTCCGGCCCTCCTTGCGGGGTTTTTTGACGTCGACCCTGTTCTTGGCGTAGTTTTCCAGCAAATTTGACGTGTATATGCAGGATCGGCGCCTATTTTGGCTTTTGCTCACATGCAGATACAGCACACAGTCGCGGTTTCAGGTCATGTTTCTGCACATAACTGCCGGATTCTGCACAGTTACAAGAGATATTAAGACAAGGCAGTCTACGTAGTGGGCATATGAACAACAAACTAAAGATCGGCATAGCGGCGGCCGTGATTGCTGCGGTCATCGCGACGTCGATACCCCTTGTACTTGACCAGCAGGCGCAGCCCCAGACGAGCGCCGAAACGGGAAATGATACTACTACTAGCACACCGGTAGCGGCATCGGAACAAAAGACACTTCGAATCGGCTACTTTCCAAACATAAACCACGCGCAGGCAGTGATAGGACTTGGCAATGGCGATTTCCAGAAGGCCTTTGGGAGCAACGTCGATGTAAAGACGCAGGTGTTCAACGCCGGCCCGTCGGCGATAGAGGCACTCTTTGCAAACCAAGTCGATGTGGCATACATCGGTCCAAACCCGGCTATCAACGGCTATGTGCAGTCGGAGGGCAAGAGCCTCAGGATCATCTCGGGGGCTGCAAGCGCTGGCGCGGTGTTTGTGGTGCGCAACGACGCAGGAATCAACTCGCCGGCCGACTTTGCTGGCAAAAAGTTTGCGTCGCCACAGCTTGGAAACACGCAGGACGTGGCGCTGAGAAGCTACCTCCTTGCGAACGGCTACAAGACCAGGGACAAGGGAGGCAACGTGGATGTCATCCCTGCAAAGAACCCGGACATTGTCACTCTCTTTATAAAGAAAGAGATCGACGGCGCGTGGGTGCCCGAGCCGTGGGGCGCAAAACTGGTAAAGGAAGCCAACGGCAAGATACTCGTCGACGAAAGGACGCTGTGGCCAAACGGCGACTTTGTGACCACGCACATCATAGCCAGGACTGACTACCTGCAAAAGAATCCGGACGTCATAAAGAAGCTGCTTGAAGCCAACATCGACGAGACCAACTGGATAAACGGCCACCCTGACGAGGCACGGGCCGCTTTCAACGCGCAGCTGAAAAAGCTCACTGGCCAGACAATCCCCGAAGACGAGTTCAAGGACGCGCTGTCCAGGCTCACCCTGACGTGGGACCCGATAAAGTCGTCGCTGTTCAAGTCAGCTGACGACGCGTTCAAGCTGAGCTTCCTTGGCAAGGAAAAACCAGACCTGTCCAACATCTATGACTTGAAAATCCTGAACGAGGTGCTAAAGGGCAGGGGACTGGCAGAGATCCAGTAAAAGACGCCTCTTTCCCCTTTTCTTTTTTTTAATCACCAGAAAAGTAACCTTGTTAATTCACATGGTTAATCAGAGTTTATTATTTCTGACCACGAATGATAGTTATAAGAGATGATGAAAAACAAATGGCTCAGATTCCTTCCCTGATACCGAAAGAGCTTGAAGTCCAGAGGCTAAAGCGGATCTACATATTGATAATAGTCATGGTCTCTGTGATGGCTTCTTCAGAACTAGACTATGTTGTTGACACTTCGCTGAACCAGACGATTATTCGCGACTCGGCGTTCACCCCTGCAAACTGGTGGCTGTACAGCACCTTGATAGCACTGCCTTTGGGATGGGGCATGATAGCGATATATGACAGGCGGGTCCCCATCATGAGGGGGCCGGGAAACACGCTGAATACCGGCCTCAAGGTGGCAATCATCGGGTACCTGGCGGCAATGTTTGCGATTGGAGTTAACGAGCTGTGGCATTTTTGGTTCGTCGAAGAGGTGTTTGCCGTCCCTCCGCACTGGGCCTTTAACATGGGGATATTCATGGCTCTCATGGGGTCGCTGGCATACCTTGTGAGGGTCTACGCGAGGCTCGTCGAGCTGGGCGCAGAGAGACCTGCGAGAAACCCGCACATAGCAGAGATGTACAAGCTGGCCTTGGAAGGAAGGCTGTACAGCAGGTCGATACCGTAGGAGACTCGTTGCATCTCCTCCCTTTCTTTTCTTTTATTGATGATGATAGTTTTTGTTGTTATTGTGTAACAAGTCTTCTTCTCTAACCAAGAGCAGTCAGACCGGATGTTATTTCATATGCAACAACAATGTCTTTTAAATATGCACAATTACCGCAGCGGCTCTTATAGCCTTCTTTGACATTATATTAATCTGTGAATCCAAGCAGAATGCAGGGTATGGATATCGCATCCATACTTGAAAAGCATTCTCTACCTTATGATCCAGCTACATTTTTGCAAGAACTAGAGAAAGAGCCAAGACCTCCAGAATGGTACCGTGCGAGGGCTATTGAATTTGCGTCACTGGAGCAAAAGTGCCAAAGCATCATCGCTCCTGAACGCCTATCTACACTAAGTCATGAAATATTTTCTGCCAGTCATTCTTCAGCGCCAGAAGGGAAATTGCAAGCTATACTTGCAAGGGAGCAAAATGTTATCGCTAGCGTCCTTGCAATCCATAAGGAAGTTCTACGGAACCAGAAGATGCTTCATGAGGGTGTAGAAAGAGCCAACAACAAGGGGAACCCCCAGGTTTTATAACCTCAGTAGACAGAGAGATAAAAAGAATTGATGATTTGGCAGAGCAGTTAGGATGGAAGCTTCCAAGGATTTAGTTCTGAAGAAGAAAATTTCGTGATAGAGATGCCTACTAATTTCAGCTTGGCTCTGTGTAAAACGGATCGTTTTGTAGCCCAAAACAAGGTGAGTAAATGCCCGATAAAAGCGAATTCCGAAGGAGAGCACAGAGTAATTGAACCACTCTACCTGTGCAAGCTTTCAGCAATCTTCATCAATTCTTGAAGAGGCTGGTGCCCACGAACGCCGTAAAGCGTGCCATCTTGGTCATCATAGAACCTAACCCATCCGGGCATCTTTACTGGTTCTTGTTTAACGACATTCCCATCTATTCTTACAGTGTCAGTCCCGTTAAATGGCTCCCATCCGACTCCTTTGTTGCCATTTACTGTAACCGGCTCAACTTTGGCCAGTGTTTCCGTATGATTTGTGTAATACTGAAGTTCCCGGGTCTGAAATTGAACGCTATCTTTTACCTCATCGTATTTACTGACGCTGATAACTAT
>DASUXB010000110.1:0-6901 GCA_036378195.1 Nitrososphaera sp. | reverse complement strand
CATCGCCGGCGGCTATTCCGGGACAGAGATCGCCAAGCTTGCGATACCCGGGACTTTTGAGACGTACGCAGGCAAGCGAGTCCCACTGATAAGGGGATGCGCTCTTGCGTGCGAATGCAAAGTAGTGTCCGTACAGGAAATGGGCGACCACGTGATGGTTGTGGGAGAGGCCGTGTCTGCGGTGTTTGACGAATCAAAGTCTCCTCTGATATACACGCAGGGTAACTACCGCAAGATTGGAGGCAAGCTTGCGTCGGGCAGAAAAACAGTACGCCTGCCGCCAGGGGCGTTTGCCGAGCTCAAGCAGATGTCCGGTGGGCAGTTTGTGCTAAAGGCCGCAGTCGCAATCGTCAAGGACAGCAAAAAGAAAAAGAAGAGGGTGTTGTTTGCAAGAGTTGCCAGCTCGTCATCATGGATGCTGCCTGCAACCGTGCCTGAAAGAGGCACGGACTATGGAAAGGCGCTGTCGCTGCACCTTGCGTCGATGGGCGTGCAGGCACAAGTCGGAGAAATCCTTGGGATCGAGCGCATGATGCTAAAGTCAGGCAAGCAGTCTCTGCGGGCAAACTTTGTCGTGTTTTCCTGCACAGCTGATGCAAAAGAAGCGACTGAAAAAGAGGGGTGGTTCCTGCGCCCTCCTAGGAACCTTTTGCTAAAGAGTCTGCTGTTATTATTTCAACACGCCTGAGCTGGCGATTTTCTCTGTCGCCGACAGGAGCCTCTTTACGTCCGCCTCGTCGTGCGCGTACGAGATGGCTCCCATCTTGGTCGGAAGAAAGAACACGCCGTGCTCCGCCATGAGGGCCATGTGGTATTTCACCAACTTGCCCCTGTCTGATGTCGCGACGTCCGTCGCGTTTTCCACATCTGCCGTCCCTTCCTTGACAAAGTGGGTCAGGAAGACAGAGTTGGTGCCTGTGACCCTGCACGGAATTTTTGAATCTGCAAATATCTTGTCGAGCCCCTTCCTTGCCATCGCGCCCAGCTTGTCAATCTTGCCGTAGACCTTGCGCTCGTTTTTCTTTAGGAAATCCAGAGTTGCAAGCCCTGCAGCCATCGTGGCCGGGTTTGCCGAGAACGTGCCCCCGCCGATAGCGCATCGCGCCTCCTTCTCCCTTATCGAGACCGGGTCGGCAAGCGACATGATGTCCTTGTCGCCGCACACCACCCCGATTGCCATCCCTCCTCCGCATATCTTGCCAAGCGTAAACAGGTCCGGCTCCAGCCCGTACACGCCCTGCGCGCCGTGCAGCGAAAGCCTGAATCCCGTCACTATCTCGTCAAGGATGAAAAGGGCGCCGTTTTTCTTGCAGAATTCCTGCAAGCCCTCTAGGTAGCCTTTTGCCGGCGGTATGCAGCCTGCGCCTCCGAGCACCGGCTCTATTATGACGCACGCCAGGTCGTCTTTTATCGTCTCTAGCACCTTGAGCGATGCCTCTAGGTTGTTGAACGGCACGGACTCGACGTACTGGCCTTCGTCCTGCACCAGCCCGGGGCCTTCTTCTGACTCGAACGGAAAGTTGACAGTCTGCATAAGGGTAGTGTTAAAGCCGTGCCAGCCTCCTATCGCCTTTGCAATGACGCGCCTTCCCGTCTTTGCCCTTGCAAGCCTGACTGCGTACATCGTGGCTTCCGAGCCGGTGCTGCTAAAGCGCATCATCTCTGCCCTTGGCATCAGCTTTTGGATGACCTCTGCAAGTTCCACCGACACATCGTTTGTCACGCCGTACAGGGTGCCGTTTCTTGCCTGCTTTGCAAGCGCAGAGGCGACCGGTGCCGGCGAGTGGCCAAGGATGAGCGCCCAGTGGCCCATCCAGTAGTCGGTGTACCTGTTGCCGTCTATGTCAAAGAGCCTATTTCCCCTCGCCGCGTTTGCAAAGAACGGGTACGGCTCGAAATAGCGGATGTTGTGGCTGATGCCTCCCGGGAACAGTTTTTCCGACCTTGAGTAAAGGCGCTTGGACTTGCTAGTCTTTTCCTTGTAGCGCCTTATGTAACTGCCATAAGAATGGTCGTCCATGATGAACGTAACAGCGTGTGGGCCAGATCACGTATAATCTTTTTGAAAGCACATCGCTTGGTTTATTTTGCCCGCCTGTGTCTTGACGGTGATATAATGAACTGCCTCCGGTGTCACCATACGTATCAGGCCCACGAAAAGAATTCTCCAAGGGCCAGTTCGATATTACGGGTAGGCAGGTGCCTTGTGCCGGGGTGCGACTGCGCGCAGTACATGGACAAGATAGAGACTATAGACGAAGACTTGCTCTAATGTTGCTGTAGGTTCCGGAGTGACGGCGGGATTTTTGCGTCTTCCTCAGTAATCTGGGGCAGCGGCTCAAAGCCGTACTGCGCCCTCAGGGTTTCCTGCTGATGGCGCATGACACTGTCAGAGAACTTGGGACCAATGTAGCCAAACCATGCCCACAGGAGGATGACTATTGCAAGGGATATGCCCATTACAAGTATGCAAGCCGCCACCGTCGTCATGTGATATCCGCCTTCGGATTTCTCTTGATGAGCGCACATGGCCACCGATAGTTCAAGACCGCTGCTTTTTAAACCTATTTTCCGGCAAGCCATCGAACAATCTTTAAGGTACGACACTCTTGCTCTAGTGAAGGCTTTTTGGATCTAGAGAGCTTTGTAGCCGACGTCACGTCCCTTGCAGACAGGATGGCCGCCGGCGAGCCTGAGGAAAACGTCCAGCGGCTTGACTTTGTACGGACGCGGCTGATAGGCCTCTACCAGAGAAACCTAGTCAAGATAAACCACTCTGCTATGGAGCTTGTGTGCGCCAAGCACCTCATCCGCGACGGCTACTCTGTAGACGTCGAAAAGCAGCTGACCGACATACTTGTGTGCGACGTCTATGCGACCAAGGGGGACGGAGTCGCACTCGTGGAGATAGAGACCGGATTCATCCCGCCAGAGCACGCACTCGACCCTCTTTCATATTACGCGGCAAGGATTGCAAGCAAGGTTGCGAGATACAGCAAGCACTCCAACAAGTTCGTCCTTGCTACTCCTCCAGTAAGCATCCTGCCGATACCAAACCTGTTCCGGCGCCCGCCCCGGAACAGGACTGCTGAAGAGGTAAAGGAGGTCAAGGCGCTGTGCGACAGGTACTATTCAAACCCGCCGGTCGCAGAGGAGGACATCCTCAACGCGCACCTCCACATGGTCTACATTATCAACATCGACGCCGGCAGGGTGGTGGAGATGGACATCGACTCGTACCTGGAAAGGGTGGGCGATATGCTTGCAAAGGGAATGGCCGGCATCTAGAGTATCGTCTTTTGCCCGCGCGTCGGCCTGTTCTTGCCGCTACCGCGGGGCGCCTTTGTCCTGCCGCCCTCTTCGCTTGACTTTTCAATAGCCGCGTTTACCATCTTTACTATGTTCTTGTCCTTCGTGTCCCGGACGTGCACCACGTAGACTAGCGCGTGCTCTTTTCCTTCCGCCTTTCTCACCACGCGGCCTATCCTCTGCGCGACGCGGTTTGCGTTTGCCGCGCTTGCGAGGATTATCGCTATTCCCACCTGCGGCACGTCGTAGCCTATCTCCAGCGTGTGCACCGACAAGAGAGGATAATAGTCGCTGCCCCAGCTTTCAAGGATCTCTTCGCGCTCGTACCTCGGCACGCCGTTGTGTATCGTCCTTGCCGGGATGCCCGACGACTCTAGCATGTCGCGCAGCTGCTGTATCGAGTCGACGGTCTCGCTGAATATCATCACGCGCTCCTTTGGGTGCTGCTTTACAATGTCTACTGCCGCATACAGCTTTTGCTTTGTAGAGCTGAGAAGCTCCTTTCGCTTGCGCACCATCGCAAACCATTGCTTGGCCAAGGAGCCTCGCGCTCCTCCGCGCATCAGCATCGTTGTCATCCTCGCAGGGTCGTACACCTGCAACTTTCTAGAGATCTCTTTTATCGCATTGCTTGCCTCGTCGTAGATTCTCTGCTCGTCGTCGGTGAATTTCACCTCCACTTCCTTTACGACCGGCCTTGCGAGCCGGCCGTCTGACACGGCATCCTTTATCATGTATTTTTTCACGGGCGGGGCGACTACCAGTATCGTGCCGTAGCGCGGGTCGCCCTCGTCGATGGTCGCAGTCAGCCCGAGTATTGCCTTGCCGGGGTCTTCCACTATCACGTCAAATATCCTGTCAAATTCCACCGCGGTCTCGCTCACGAGATGGATCTCGTCAAGCACCACCATGTCCGCCTGCCTCACAAGGTCAAAATTGTTGATGACGCTCTGGTACGTGCTTATCGTTATCTCCCTTGCGTCCTTGCGCTCGCCGTAATAGGTGCCGATTGCGCCCTCGTCGATGCCGTAGCTGCGAAGGCGTTTGATGTTCTGGCTGATCAGCACAATCCTAGGCACGATGAACAGCACCGCGTACCTCTTTTTGCCGGAATTGACGGCAGCGCGCCTTGCACACTCCCACGCAATCTCTGTCTTGCCGGTGCCCGTGCTGAATATCACTGACCCTCTGCAGCCGTTCTGCATCCAAGCCTCTGCCGCCTCTAGCTGGTCCCTCTTTAGCTCAAAGGGAAACTGGAGGCTTGCTATGGCCGGCGACAATATACGTATGCAGGTCTGACTTGCACCACTAAAAACTTTAATGGTGTAATAGGGCCATGCAGCACGTGAAGCCGCAGGTCTACATGATGCGCCAGGACGACCCGTTCAAGTGCACTGCGGCAAAGCTTGCGAAATTCCGGATAGCCGAGCCCGTAAAGTTCATACACAGAGACGCAATAGTGCTGAACCCGTTTTCAGAGACTTTGCTCACTAAAAATGACGCAGAAATTGCACGCTCTGTTTGCGTCGTGGACTGTTCGTGGGAGAGGGCCGACGACGTCGCCAAGCACCAGAGGGTGTTTTCTGCCGGCATAGGGCGCAGGCTGCCGGCCATGCTTGCGGCAAACCCGACAAACTATGCAAAACTCGGCAAGCTGTCAAGCGCGGAGGCTCTTGCGGGGGCGCTGTACATCCTCGGTGACAAGCAGCTAGCAGCAGAAATCATGAACAAGTTCAAGTGGGGGCACACGTTTCTTGAACTTAACGGAGAACTGCTTGAGGATTATTCAAATGCCGAGACGCAGGAGCAAATGATGCAGACAGAGCTAGAGTATTTTCCAAACTTAAAATAGCAAGTCGCATCAATACGTGTTGCGAGCCAGTGGGCGGGCGACTCGAAAGAGAGGAAACTCCTCCCTCGCTGCAGGCACCCGAATTGGCGACAATTAGCCGGAGACGGCTGGCGACGGAACAGAAAAGATATTCGGTCGGGGCGATACGGTGATGGCAAAAGCCTGAGGTTTCCGATACCGGAATGAAACTGCCGACCCGGGTGGAGCAAGGCCAAACAGAGCGCACGGGTCCTGCACCTGCTCAGGTTGGCTGCTCAGCGGAATCCCGCCTAGAACAGAAGGAGGGTTACGGCTGGCACGCACATTATTTTTTCTTGGGCGTCTCTATTAGTAAATGAATGTAATTGCTATAATCATAATATTTATCTAAAACAGGCGAATAGCACCAACAAACCCTTGTCAAAGCCAAATACTGCAGATAAGATTATTCGTGCCGATAATATCAAGAAGGCGTTCGAACAGCTTGATTTTCTAGATCAGTCTACAACAGAAATAATAATCAAAAGCATCGAGCGCAATGAGATTACTCTTGATGACAAGCATCATTATTCAATAATTGACATTGAACATCAGCTAAGCAAACTTCTTGGCGAACACGCGGCGCGGCTTATTGTTTCAAGATTACAAAGTGGCAGTCAAGGGCTAAAATCAATAGCACTTGCATCAATGCCCATTGCAACTTTGTCTTTCTCTTGTGTGGCTACTACTTGTGCCTGTGTTATTTGCGAATTTTTCTGCAAATGCACTACTGCAATGACAATGGTCTGAAGAAGATACAGCGACTTTTTTTGCTTAAACGCACATTATTATTTTGGGGATTATGACTGGTATGCGCATTTACAACCCAAGCGTTATTACGCACTACGACGCCGGAGCAGCAGAGCAATGGCCCGCCCAAGGATGATAAAAATCGACTTTTACGTGCCCACGAAAACAAAGGACGGCAAGGACATCGACCCCGAAAAGGTGGACGACATCATAAACCAGATCTGGCCAAAGTATCACGGAGGCACAAAACTGACCGGTACTGGCTATTACCGTGCCAAGTCGGGCAAAGACGAAGTGACTGAAAGCTATTTGCTATCAATAATTACGGGGTACGGCAGGCCCCTCAAGGCAGACCTGAAAAAGTTCAAGGAAAAGATAAGGGATGAGCTCTGTCAGGAAACCGTCCTGATAACTTGGCACTTCATCACCGTCTCATAGGACTACAGAAGCATGTTCTTTGATCTTGATAGCTAAAGTTTATCAATTAGATAGCTCTAATCTTACTTGGTGGCGCAAAAAAGCTCCGAGGACGAAAGGGCGAAAAAGCCCGTCAGGCACCAGTTTGACGACGAAAAACTGGAGAACATGGTGCGCTACTACAACCTTCAAGACAACTATGAATCGCTCCTGCGCTACATAAAGCGCCGCGGCCTTGTCGATGGCGACTCGGAATAATAATAACTATAATATCATCCTCTAGGTTCTGTTCTATCCTGTGCGCGTCATCGTTGCAATAGCCATTTCTGCCGCAATAGGCGTCGCGTTTGCCGGCTATTTCGCATACACGTGGCTGACAAGACCGCAGTTTGCACTCGAAGTGGACGCGACCCGGGACACCACCGACATCTCTGGCACGCTCTACCGCATAAGGGTGGTTAACGTGGGCGTTGAGCGCCTGACAAACGTCTCGGCAGAGATGGGAGTCGGCGACATACAGACCAAGGACTTTTTGGAGCCCGGCCAGACATACTA
>DASUXB010000109.1:0-6334 GCA_036378195.1 Nitrososphaera sp. | reverse complement strand
CGCAGCACTGGCCACCATAGTCGGCCTCGCAATTTTAAGCGCGGTCGCGGTGCCAGCATTGATAGCAAGCAGTGCAGCAGCGCAGATCACCCCGCCAGAGCAGGGTGCAGCAGGAAACCAGACATCATCAACAACGGGCGGAAGCAACAGTTTTTCATCGTCCGTGAACATATCACCGACGGCAGACTCTAACGCCAAAGTCACCATCGAAGGCAACGGGCTGACCGCCAAACAGATGAATGTCAACCAAGAAAGGCAGGCAGACGGCACTGTCAAGTTAACCGTAGAAGGAGTGTTTAAAGTCGGAAGCGAAGCCATGCCGGCAGCGCCCTCAGGAGGAGTAGAAACGCCGGGACAGTTAGGCAATAACGAAACAACAACATCGCCGGCCCCATCAAGCAACGAGACATCGACTATAATCCCGCCGGCAAACGAGACATCATTGCCGCCCAAACTGGCACCCTTGGCAGGAGTGTTTCCAAGCAGTGGCGCCGCAGGAAGCCAGGTCAACATCAGTGGAAGTGGCTTTACGCCAAACCAAGCGCTGACTTTTAGCTTTGAGGGCTCCAGCCTTGACGCAGGCAGCGCGACTACAGACAGCATAGGCACGTTCTCTGCAACAGCAACGATACCAGCTGATGCGGCAAGCGGCGACCACCAAGTGAAGGTAACTGACGGCACAGGCGCAAGCACGACGGCAACGTTCACTGTAGCAGAGTCTGCATCATCCACAGGACAGACAGGAAACCAGACGGGAAACGAAACATCCATGACTCAGAGTAACGCGACAGCGACAGTTCCTCCTGAAAATGAAACAGCAACATCGTCTACTCCATTGCCTCCGGGCAACGAGACATCAGGTGTCCTTTCAGGAAATGAAACATCGACGACTCCGGTGCCCCCAGGCAACGAGACAACATCATCCGGCAACGAGACTGCGCCAACAATTCCATAAGGAGCAGCAGCCCCGCCCCTAGCGGGGCGGCGGTGTTTTCTTTTTTTCCAAAGTTACCTGCTTAACCGGCATCGGATAAGATTCTGGTTGCCGAACTTTATTATTTCCACCAGCTCTTCCCGCTCCAGCCGCTTGACAAGTCGCCACGCGGTGCTCTTTGGAAGCAAGAACCTGTTCCGTATGTCGGCAAGGAGCGCCTCGCCGTTCTGCTGCGCCACCACGTACCGCAGCACGTCTCTGTCTCCGCTACGGATGTGTGGCCTTTCTGCAAACACGACATCAAGGTCCACAGAAGCGAGCTCTTGCATCATCGCGGCGGATGCAGAGCCATCCTTTACCACTCCGATGGCAGGCGCGATCTTGACTTGTACTCCTGCAATGCCCTTGCGCCGCAGGCGCATGTACGCGACTGCCCATCCGACAGAAACGACAGCGATTCCGGCTGCAGTGTAGAACGGGCTGGTCGAGTCGGTGGCCGCCATCTTTGCCTGTACGGCCATTGAAAGAGCGTCGTCATAGCCGCCGTAGGCGTACATTTCTTTTGTGCGCTGTAACATCTCTTCTGCCTCGGGGACGGGGATGCCCAAGGTCTTTGTCGCGTTTATCGACGCCCCTGCACCCTTTATTGCCTGGACGGCGGCCTGCGCCGTCCTGTTTGCGCTTGAGGCTAGGTCTGTAGCCTTGTCTGCAAGCGATTCGGCAAACCGGTACTTGCCGGCAGAAAAGGCGTCGTGCGCGCTCAGGAGCAGCCCCTCCGCGTCTTTCACCACTATCCCGTTGTCCCGGAATCCCGCGATGGCCTTTTCGGTGCGGTCAAGTGCGGCCTGGGCCTCCCCGTAGCCAAGCATGTCCACAGACATCTGCCGGCCCACGACGGTCACGGTTTTTGCCCCTTCTGCGACAGGCATGACAAGCGTCCTTTGTTCAGGCGCCGCGGGCATCTCCCGATAGGCTGCGGCCTTGCCGTCCACGAGAACTTTGAATGGCGCGTCCTTGTCCGCGGCCTGCGAGTCTATGAGCCGCCTGTCAAGGGTCATCTTTAACACGCCGGGAGCAGGCACGTCCATCCAGACAGTCATCTTGTAAAGCTGTGGTATGGCAGCGGCAGCAGTCGCCTCGCCGTGCGTCAGCGCGACCTTTATCCCGGAACCCTGGTCGGCAAGGTCAATGTTGACCTGCTTCACGGGACTTTCCGAGACGCGTGGCGCGACTATTATCTTGCCTGAAGCGTTGTTTCTGCTCTGGTCGACGTACGTAAACTCCCCGGTCATGCCTGCGTCAAACGCAAACGCATAATCTTTTCCGCTTGAAAGGAGTGAGGAATTAAAGAGCGCAGGGTTTTTGGTAGAGCCCCCGGCTATCATGTGCGCGTCGTTATCGACGTTTTTCCATACAAAGGTGCTCCCGTCGCGGACTAGAAGTTTTTCCGGCGAAAACCCGCCGGGAGAAACCTTGATGTAGCAAATAGCGGCATTGCACGTTTCCGCCCGCAAAGTCTCTTGGGCAAACGCCAAAGAACTGCAGGCAGCTGAAAAGAACAAGAGCACGGCAAGCGGCGGCAGCCAATATTCCCGTCGCAGGAATTTTGTCTGCATGGTTACAGAGGTCTGATGATGATATATATCTTGGATGAAAAATGATTCTGTAAAGTTTGTAGGCGTGACGATGCAAGTGTCATTCGCATATGCGACTTGTCAGTAACTTTCTGCCGCCGCGCCTATGGTCGGAAAAGGCCGACTCACTCTGTGAACGCGACGCTTCTCTCGCTGAGGAACCGAAGCCAGCCGCTCATGGTGAGCCCGTCAAACACATCGAGGTAGCGCTCGTCCTGTATGTTTTCTTGAAGGTCAAAGTCAAAGCCGCCGTTCTTTTTGTGCTTTACATAGTTAAAGCGGGCGTCAAGGCCTCTGCTCTGCAGGCTCGCGTTGAGGTAGTCGCGAAAAGCCGATTCGTCAGACGTCATGCCACTTGGCATGTGTTCCAGTGTTGCGGTCATGGCAACTTGCGCCAGAGTTGTCATTTAGCAAGGCGTGTCAAGAAATCTTTACAGCCGGCAAAGCATTGCTTGTCGGTGCTAGCGTGCCACGGTTATTGCGCCCTTTTTCATCTCGGTGGCCTTGCCTGTCGGGGCAAAGAGGTCCAACTCCTGCAGGAGGCTGTACGCGTCCACACATTCGTCGCACTTGCATCGGCGGGGCGACTGGTTCGCTCTCATGTATCAGGCATGGAGTGCTTGCGATAAAAGATAGCTCGACATAGATCTGCGTCGGAAGCTAGCTGAGTATGAGATAAATGATTCAGGGCTCATCTACATAGATCGCTTTTGCCTGTCGGCTGCAAGTACATGACCTTCATCTCCTGAGCATAAATGCACGAGCCTGCTCCTCTTCTATTTCATCATTATCGGGCAGTTGCACGACCGGTTACACGTCGCATAGTCTGCCACACAGAAAAATTCGCGCTGGCAGCATTTGCGTTTTGTGGCATATATGTGAGAAGAACCAGGCCCTACTCATCCATCGACTTTCGGGCCCGAATGCACGTGACGTACAGTAGGGGTTGGCTGTGGCTTATATCCACAGCACTTATTATAAAAAGTTTCGTGATATGGAAATTCAACATATATTTCTCCATTAATCGTTATAGTAGAAATGTCTGCAAGCAACATATACCCCTCTCGCTGACTTTTTCTGCGCCTTGGCCGGCCTTGAACTTGGGGCGAACAACAATAATAACAACAACAGCACGGTCAGCAGACCGTTCATAGTCTCGGCTCTGGGGCTTGCTCTTGCCGGCTCGCTGGTAGGCTCTGTCTGGATGATGTCGCTTTTTGGGGTGCAGGCGCAAGGCGCGTACAGGGCGTTTCCGCTTCACAGGGTACTGCAGATAGACGGCTTTCTTACAGTTCTCATCATGGGCATAGGCTACATGATAGTTCCTCGCTTTAGAAACTCTACCCTGCCTTCCACAAAGCTTGCGTACGTTTCGCTTGCCCTCGCGCTTGCGTCGATCTTTATGTCGGTTGCATCCATGGCGTGGGGAATCGACATGCAAAGGCTTTCGAGCGCGACGAGGCTTGCAGGAATTGCAGTCTTTGCCGGCATGGTATTCTGGATGTTGCGCATCCGGCCCAGGCTGCTTGGCCTTGCAGACTATTTCATCGGCCTTTCGGTAGCGACGCTCTTTGTACTTGGCGCGGTGAGGCTGTCAGGGGTCGAGCCGGCAGGTACGCTATCGGAAGTCCAAGTGCTTTTGCTCTTTCCACTCTTGATGATCTTTGGAGTCGAGTACAAGACTTTGCCTTCTTTTCTCGGTTTTATCAGGCCCCGGAAAAAGACAGCGAGGCTGTCGTTTGTGCTTGCTGTGGCAGCTGTGGCGCTTGGCATTTCTTCCGCGCTTTATGATTCAGCCCCGCTGTCCATGGCTTTTAACGCGGCACTGCTCGCCTGCTCGGCGGCTTTGGCCCACTCGCTTTACGTCTTTGGCGGGTTTGACAACAGCGAGATCCTGCGGCTGATAGCTGGTGAGAAAAAGGCGCGCTACCTCTACACCATGGTATACTCCAAGTTATCGTTTCTGTTCCTGTATGCAGGAATCGTGTTTGCGGCGTTTTTCAGCGCGCAGCCAAGCCTTTCATATCTTGCGTACGACCTTGCGGTCCACCTCACTGCAATAGGCTTTATCGGTACTACCATTGCGCTCTACCTGCCGCTGATGCTGCCGGCTATAACAGGCAGGCAGGTACACTTTGTACGTTTCAGTCACGCGCCACTGCTCCTGCTCGTTGCGGCCCTTGCGGTGCGGGCGGCGGGCGACGCCGCACTCACGTACGGCCTGCACCTGCAGCAGCCGCTTTCGTACCTGCTGATGGCTTCTGGATGGATGGTGGTGTCCGCGCTGGCCGCGTTTATCGTCATGGTGCGCAGGTCGATGAAGGGTGTAGCTCCCAACGCAGGCGCAATTATGTGAGAGATAGAAGAATTTTCTGTACGATGCCACCGTCCTAGTTTTTATGTCACGAAGAAAAAAGAAAACGCAAGTCGTATGAGTAGCATCAAGTACAAGGTCAATCACAATCCAATAACATACGACCACCGGACAAAGATGTACCAGGTGGGCAACAGAGTTTTTGAAACCTACCAGGACGCACGCGCCAACCAGTGGCAGTGCGACAAGTGCAACGAAGCGTTCTTTAGCTTCAAGGAGCTTCGGTCGCACAAGAACAAGTCCCACGCATACTAACTAACTGACTAAATTAATTTATAATACGGAAGCCGGCCAGTGAACCTGAATTTCGGGGGCCGTTGTCTAGCTTGGCAGGATGCCAGCCTCGGGCGCTGGAGGTCGCTGGTTCGAATCCGGCCGGCCCCACCACTTCCACGGGGGATAGATAAGGCTCTTCAAATTTGTGATTTTACGTTGATTGACGAAATACGAATTTTAAATGACATCAACCGTCATGTGTGCGGAGCCGGAGTCAGCGAAGGCCTTTCAGTATTCAGGAAAGCATTCTGAGCAAGTTTTCGAATGGAAAGCAGTGCATACTTCCTAAGGGTCTGGGTTGATAGACATTCATACCTCAATCTGTCCAGCACATTGCCACCCATGACTACTTCGAATCCATGAGCCTTGAACCTGATTCCTTTGTCTTCCAAACTCGCCTCCACGCCAAGTTTGGTCATAGTGTTACAGACACCGTTCATTTCGACGAATCCAAAAACGAAGCAATCTTGAAACAGGATCTCTTTCTTCAAATCAAAGGGGATTTCAAACAGAGTAAAGGGCATTATTTCAGGCAATCCAATGACATGCTCATAAAGTTCTCCGAATAGAAGAACCGGCTTCGACCAAGATTTTGTTAGACCCAGAATAAGCGAATCGAGCTGCTTGTAGTGATGGCAGACACCGTACGCGATTCCCTCTTCCGCAAACCTGAGAGAGTATCCTGTCTTTCCCGCTTCTAAGAATGCCTTCGATAACACATCCCAATGGTGCCGGTCTCGTGACTTGGTATTGATTCTGAAGGCAGGAACACCCGGCCATAGTTTGGTGCTTTTTTTCCTTGCATAGAATTCCCATAAATTATCTCCTCTCCTTTTTTGCCTTCGCTCTCTTTTATCCAGCCGATGCCGTTTCTTTGAAGAATCCAACTTGATTTCTATGGGGTAATGAAAACTACCTTCCACAACGGTCAAATCCGCGACCCTCAAGCAGCTTGTGACGTAATGCAACAGCATCGTTCGATCATCGAACTGATTCCCAGCTAGGAAAGTCATGATTTCTGCTATGGAACCCAGCTTGCCAATAACATAGCCGGAATCGTCGGTTCTGCTGAAATTGCGAACGTAAGCAGCATCGAACTCGAGAAGTATCCAAGCG